>DASWNB010000481.1:0-3588 GCA_036399455.1 Flavisolibacter sp.
GGATGCTGGCCAAGCAACTCAAGACCTGCGAAGTGGCCGTAGGCGCCCTGGGCTCAGAAACCGGCCGCACACCCCTGGTGGTAACGGAAGAGATGGTCAGCAGCATGCGTCCCGGCAGCGTCGTCATCGACGTCAGCATCGACCGCGGCGGCTGCTTCGAAACCGCAGAGATCACCACCCACGAAAAGCCGGTTTACCTCCGCTATGGCGTTATCCACTACTGTGTTCCCAACATACCGTCGGGCTTTGCCCGCACCGCCTCGCAGGCCATCAGCAACGTGCTCATGCCCCTCCTGCTGGAAGCAGGCGAGGACGGCGGCTTCGAGCAGATGGTCTGGCACCAGATACACCTCCGCAGCGGCATCTACATGTTCAAGGGAGCCCTGACGAACTTCTATTTAAGCGAACGTTTCAATTTGAAGTACACGGATTTGAATTTGCTGATTGCCAGCCAGAGGTGAGGGAGAGGGTAAAAGGTAAAAGGCATAAGGCGGGAGACGCTTTTGGCTGGTAGCTGTTAGCTGATGGCTTGTGAACGTTCAGCCTGGATGATTATACTTTTATTCATCATTTTGCGCAGGTTCAATTTCGTTGCTCCTGCCCTGCTAACAGCCATCAGCTATCAGCCAACAGCTTCTCCGCCTTTAACCTTCTACCTCTTAACCTTCCCTCTTTTTAAGTATTTCTTCTGTTTGCGAATCAGCCAACTCTTTATATATTCACGGTCAAATAAATCGTGTTATATATGGGAATCTTTAAAGCAGGAAATCCTGTTATTTCTGAAAAAACATTTGAAAATGCCATCCCCCAGGCAACCGGGGAGGTTATGACCGTTCGTGGCACCATGAACAAATTCGGGCTGATGTTCCTGATGGTAGTCGGCGCCGCTACTTATACCTGGAGCATGTTCTACAGGGAGGGTGCTGAAAGCGTTACACCCTGGATGTGGGGTTCTGCCATCATCGGTATGATCCTGGCCCTCATCATCACCTTCAAAAAAACCTGGGCTCCCCACCTGGCACTGGGCTATGCCCTTTGCGAAGGCCTGTTCCTGGGCGCCATATCTGCCTTTTTTGATTATGCGTTCGCCGAATCATACCCCAGCATCATCATGCATGCCGTAATGCTTACCCTGGGTACTGCAGGCGTCATGTATGCGCTCTATCATTTCCGCATCCTCAGGGCTACAAATACTTTTAAGAAAGTGGTGATCGGCGCTACCGCAGCCATCTTCGTAGTTTATATGATATCCATGGTAATGCGCCTCTTCGGTGCTGAAATGCCCTTCCTGCACGAAAACGGCCTTATCGGCATCGGCATCAGCCTGGTGATCGTAGTGGTCGCCGCCCTCAACCTCATCCTCGATTTCGACATGATCGAGAACGGCGCCGCCCTCGGAGCACCCAAGTATTTTGAATGGTACAGCGCCTTCGGACTGATGGTTACCATCATCTGGCTCTACCTCGAAATGCTCCGCCTGCTGTCCAAGCTGTCCTCAAGAGACTAGTTCATCATCATCAATAAAAAAAGCCCCATCAGACGATGGGGTTTTTTTATTGATGATGATGAACGTTTGAGGTTTGAGGTTCGTTAGGTGTGACATTCATTCTCTTTGTGAAGCCTCCGTGCCTTTGAGCCTTTGTGGTTAATAGAGGGAAGATTGCACCTGACGAACCTCAAACTTCAAACCTCAAACGGGCTTCAGCCCCTGCATCTCGATGACCGTTGTACAAAACCTGTACTCCACTTCGTCGTTGGACGAGACTATGATCAGGCGGTTCTTACCGTATTGTTCGATCAAGGAATGATACAGCCCGATGCCGGCGGCGTCGAGGTTGGTGCAGGGCTCGTCGAGGAGGAGGATATCGGTGGCGGAAAGGATGGCCTGGGCCAGCTTGACGCGCTGTTTCATGCCGGAGGAGAAGTTGCGGATCTGCTTTGCAGAAGATTTCCGGAGGCCGGTGATCTCTATAATAGCTTTTATGGTGAGGCCTTCGCGGAAAGGCTTGAACTGGCTGTGGAAGCGCAGGAACTCTTCAAGGGTCATTTCCTCGGGAAGGTCCAGGTAAGGGGCGCAGAAGGAAGTGTGGCGGTAAACGGCTTCGGAGCTTATTTCTTTTTCGCCGGGGCGGAAGGAAATGGTGCCCTCGCTGGGCTGAAGCAGGCCGCCGATGGTTTGCAGAAGGGTGGACTTGCCCGAGCCGTTGGGACCCGTGATAGCGTAGGAGCCGGGGGACTGGAACTGGAGCTGGGCGTGGCGGAAGATCCACTCCCGGTTATAGCGTTTGCCGGTGTCAGAAAGCCTGATCGTCATCTACGCCATTTTTAGAGTAGCGCTTGATAATGCCGGCACGGGACGATTCAACGAAGTTGAGTATCTCGGCCCTTCTTTCGCCATCGGGAACCCTTTCACGGATCATGCTGATAGCCGTGCTGGTGCTGTGGTTTCCAACAAAAAGCAGGTGGTATATCTGCGATATGGCGTCGATCTCTGCCTGGGGGAAATTCCTTCTTTGCAGCCCCACTATGTTCAGCCCCATGTACGACATAGGCTCCCGGGCCGCTTTTACATAAGGGGGAACGTCTTTGCGGATAACGGTATGACCGGCAATATAGGTATGGGCGCCGATGCGGGTAAACTGGTGCGCCCCGGCCAGCCCGCCGATAATGGCATAATCGCCAATCTCAACGTGTCCGGCCAGTTGAACGCCGTTTGCCAGTATCACGTTATTGCCTACCTGGCAGTCGTGCGCCACGTGGGCATAAGCCATCAGCAGGCAGTTGGCGCCTATGACCGTCTTCCATTTATCCTTTGTGCCGCGGTTTACGGTCACGCATTCGCGGATGGTGGTGTTGTCGCCTATTTCTGCGGTGGTTTGCTCGCCGACAAACTTGAGGTCCTGCGGCACGGCGCCGATGACAGCGCCGGGGAAGATGCGGCAGTTCTTCCCGATCCTGCTCCAGGGCATGATAACGGAGTGCGACATGATGTGCGAGCCGTCGCCAACAACCACGTTTTCATGGATGACCGCGAAAGGTTCAACGGTTACATTGTTGCCCAATTCAGCATTCGGGTGGATCGATGCCAGCGGTGAAATCATACTCTAACTTTAGGTTTCTTTACAATCTGAGCAACCATTTCGGCTTCTGCAACCAGTTTATCGCCGACAAAAATAGTTCCTTTCATTTCACAAATGCCACGGCGCACCGGGTTCATCAGCTCCATTTTCAATATCAGCGTATCGCCGGGCACCACCTTGTTTTTGAATTTGCAGTTATCGATCTTCAGGAAATAAGTGTCGTAATCGTGGTCGGGATCGTCGGGTATGGTGAGGATGCCGCCGGTCTGGGCCAGTGCTTCCACCTGCAATACGCCGGGCATGACGCAGTTGCCGGGGAAATGGCCCTGGAAGAAAGGCTCGTTGTAAGTCACGTTCTTGATGGCCACCACGTGTCTCTCTGAAAGCTCTATCACCTTGTCAATCAGCAGGAAGGGATAACGGTGAGGCAATTTTTTTTCTATGGCATGTACGTCGTACACCGGGGGCCTGGTTGGGTCGTATTCCGGTATCTGCTGGCGGTTGCGGT
>DASWNB010000482.1:0-4338 GCA_036399455.1 Flavisolibacter sp.
CACCTGCCTGGTAAACCAAAGTATTTTCCTTGCTCAGCAGGGTACGTATCATGATGGCGTGGTTGCACGAGCCGTCGAAGCCGGTAAAGCCGATAGCGCCGCCGTAAAAGCTGCGGGCCGTGGGCTCCAGCTCATCGATCAGTTGCATGGCCCTATACTTGGGCGCACCACTGAGCGTACCCGCCGGGAAAGTGCGGAAGAGCAGCTCAAAAGGATTGCGGTCCTTTTCCACCTGTCCCACCACCTCGCTTACCAGGTGAATAACGTGCGAATAATATTGCACCTGGCGGTAGCGGCTTACCTCCACGTTGGTACATACGGTGCTCAGGTCGTTACGGGCCAGGTCAACCAGCATCACGTGCTCTGCATTTTCTTTCGGGTCTTTTAAAAGCTCTTCGGCTTTCTGCTGGTCCTCGGCATCGTCGCCCGTGCGGCGGAAAGTGCCCGCAATGGGATGCACCACGGCCTTGCCGTTCCGCACAATCAGCTGCGCCTCCGGCGAGGAGCCCATCAGCCTGTAATCACCATAATCAAAAAAGAAGAGGTAAGGAGAAGGATTGATGTTGCGCAGCGCACGGTACACGTTGAACTCGTCGCCGGTAAATGACTGGTGAAAGCGCCTGCTCAGCACGATCTGGAACACATCACCGCGATAGCAGTTGCGGATCCCGGCCTGAACCATCTCTTTATACTGTTCGTCGGAAAGGTTGGACTGTTCCTGCGAGGAAGAGCGGAAAGGATAAACAGGCACATCCTTGCTGTTGATGAGCGATTCTACCACACTGACCTCGCTTTCCAGTCCTTCTATACTGTTCTCGCACAGCAGCAGCTCGTCGCGGTAGTGGTTGATGGCAATCACATATTGATAGAGGCGGTAGCGGGCCAGCGGTATCTGGTTGATCTCGTCCTCGTCCTTTTTAAACTTAATGGTTTCGAAGAACTGCACGGCATCGAAGCTGAAGTAGCCGTACATGCCCTGTGCAAACTGTGCCGAACGCGGGTCATCGGACTGCGGGTCGAAGCCCTGCATGAATTCCCAGAGTATATCCTTGAGGTCGTTATGGCCCTGGAGGGTTTTTCTTTCGGCGTTCTGGTTGGGAAGCTTGAACTCCACCGCCCGGTCGCCGCGTATTTCAATACCGGCAATGGCCTGGATGCAGATAAAGGAATAGCTGTTCTCCACGGCGTGGTGATCGGCGCTTTCCAGCAGGATGGTATCCCTGAAACGGTCGCGTAGACGGAGGTAGATGCCTACCGGTGTATACACGTCGGCCAGCATTTTCCTCACGGTAGTTTTTATGCCGATCTTTTTGCCTGCAAAGGCAGGAGCTTTCTGGATGGTGTTCAACACAAAATTTTTTAATGATCCAACAAAATGTTCAGCGGCCTGATCGTTAGGGGAAATAAAAAAGCCCCTAAGAGGGGCTCTGAAGTATATGGAATATCCTGGCAACGGCCTATACTGAACCCCTTAGAGCGTTAGTATGCCACCACCAGTATTTATTAATCATCTGTTTCATTTCAATGCAAATATGCATCAGGCACGCCATTTGGGCAAATATTTCTGTCTTAATAAAAACTTATGGTGATACAACACAGGCAGAATGGCGCCAATGGCATGTTCTATATACCGGGAGAAGACGATGCCGATGAGTTGCTGGCAGAGATGACCTACCTAAGGCAGGAGCCGAACACGATGATCATTGAACATACCGAAGTGTCCGACGAGCTGCGCGGCCAGAACATAGGCTACCAACTGGTACATACCGCCGTGGAGTATGCCCGCACACACCACATGAAGATCATCCCCATGTGCACCTTTGCCAAAGCGGTGATCGATAAGAAGCCGGAGTTCAGGGATGTTTTAGAGGCGGAAGGCTGAAGGTAGAAGGTCCTTAGAAGCGGGTAGTTATTACTGAACGCATTGTGGTTTTAAAACTGGAGAATTTTCAATATTCAACGCTCAATTTTCAATGCTCAAGTTCGTTCTAAAGAAGATCTTGTTTGGGACAGAATTGAGTATTGATTGTTGAACATTGAATATTGAATATTTTCTTCTTCCTAAACAGCTTCACCACCTGTAATAACTGACCGTACCTAAAGAGCCTTCCGCCTTTTACCTTTTACCTATCTTCCCCTCATGAAAACCGCATTCCTTTCCATATTGTTGATTTTCGCTCTGACCGCCTCCGCACAAACCGACAGCTTCTACCTGTTCAAGCCTGCAAGGGTGTTTGACGGCGAGAACATGCACACCGGCTGGGTGGTGCTGGTGAAGGGCAACAGGATAGAAGCCGCAGGGGCGATGAATTTCAAGCTGCCCGCAAATACCCGTATTATCGAGCTGCCCAATGCCACCCTTCTTCCCGGGCTTATCGAAGGACATTCACACCTTTTTCTTCATCCCTATAACGAAGTAAGCTGGGACGACCAGGTGCTGCGCGAAAGCCGCGCCGAACGTACGGCACGCGCCGTTAACCACGCAAGGGCTACCCTCAAAGCAGGCTTCACCACCGTACGCGACCTGGGCACCGAAGGCGCCGCCTACGACGATGCAGGACTGAAGAAAGCCATTGAAAAGAACGTGATCCCCGGCCCCCGGATGATCGTTGCAACAAGGGCCATCGTGGCACGCGGCAGCTACGGGCCAAAATCCGAAAGCGCCGATGTAGACCTGCCGCAGGGCGCCGAGGAAGTATCGGGTGCCGAAGAAATGGCCAGGGCCGTACGTACGCAAATGAGCCGCGGCGCAGACATCATCAAGGTATACGCCGACTACCGCTACGGTCCCGATAAGGAGCCTCTTCCTGCATTTACCGAAGCGGAGTGGAAGGCAGTCATGGAAATATCCCCGCAACGGTGGCCGCAAAGTGGTGGCCCACGCCTCCACACCCGAGGCCATGAGGATGGCCACACTGGCCGGTGTGTCCACCATCGAGCACGGCGACCGCGGCACCGATGAAGTGTTCCGCCTGATGAAGGAAAGAGGCGTGGCCCTCTGCCCCACCATCGCGGCAGGCCATGCGGTTTCGCAATACAACGGCTGGAGAAAAGGAACGGACCCGGAACCGGAACGGGTGGTGCAAAAAAGAAAAAGCTTCCAGTCGGCCCTGCGCAATAAGGTAACCATCTGCTTCGGCGGCGATGTAGGCGTATATCCTCACGGGGACAATGCCCGCGAAATGGAGCTGATGGTGGAGTATGGCATGAAAGCCCCCGACGTGCTCCGCTCCGCCACTTCCGTCAACGCCGATGTATTCGGCTACTCCGACCGCATCGGCCGCATCAAACCCGGCCTCCTCGCCGACCTGGTTGCCGTGGAAGGAGATCCGTCAATGGACATAAGGAAAATAAGGAACGTGGTGCTGGTGATGAAAGACGGAGTTCTTTATTAAAATCTATTGGCCGCGCTTCGCTTGGCTGATCTCACCGCCAGGACGCGAAGGCGCAAGAATATTTCACGCAAAGCCGCAAAGGAGAGGCAAAGAAATACAAGCTCACCTTCTTCTCCTTTGAGTGTTTGTTCCTTGGCGCATTTGCGTACATCCTCGCGTCCTGGCGTCTTGGCGGTTAAGCTTCCTACAAGACGCCTTTTGTTGAAGGAAGATAATTCTTCAGGGGATCTCGTTTTACGGCCATCTTTATTGCTTTTGCAAAGGCCTTGAAGATGGCTTCGATCTTATGGTGTTCGTTCTCGCCGCGGCACTCGATGTTGAGGTTGCAGCGGGCGGCGTCGGAGAAGGATTTGAAAAAGTGGAAGAACATTTCGGTGGGCACCTCTCCTATTCTCTGGCTTTTGAAATCGGTATTCCATACAATCCAGTTGCGGCCGCCGAAGTCGATCAGCACCTTGGCTTCGGCTTCGTCCATGGGAAGGGCAAAGCCGTAGCGCTCGATCCCTTTCTTGTCGCCCAATGCCTTGATGAAGGCCTCTCCCAGTGCAATGCCGGTATCTTCCATGGTGTGGTGCTCGTCTATGTGCAGGTCGCCTTTGGCCTGGATGGTGAGGTCGAGGAGGCCGTGGCGTGCGATCTGGTCAAGCATGTGGTCGAAGAAGCCCAGTCCTGTGTAGATATTGCTTTTGCCGCTTCCGTCAAGACTGAGCTCGACGGCGATCTCTGTTTCGGAGGTTTTGCGGGTGTGCGATACCTGTCTTTTTCCCATCTTCAGGAATTCATAAATATCCTTCCAGTCGGTGGTGGAGAGAGCTGTCACAGCTTCAAGCTCATTTGCCTTGTCCTTTACTTCGCCCGAACCCAGTTCGGGATTGTTCCTCAGCCAGATTGCCCTGCAGCCCAGGTTCAGGGCCATCTGCACATCGGTGATGCGGTCGCCGAT
>DASWNB010000483.1:0-4933 GCA_036399455.1 Flavisolibacter sp.
CTGCTTCATCTGGTCCATCACGATGTCCCTTTCACGGGAAACGATATCGGCAGGAACAGAGCCCGGATCAACGGCAACGGGGTTCATGGCAGCGATCTGCATGGCCACGTCCTTACCGGCTTCGCCGGCTTCCTTGTCAAAGCCCACCAGTACGCCCATGCGGTAAGCGCCGTGGATATAAGAAGCTACGTAGGGAGCTTCAATTTTTTCAAAGCGGGCAACTCCGATCTTCTCGCCGATCGAGGCCAGCTTGTCGTTGATCAGGTCGGACACTTTGGTGCCGTTTACTTCTACATTGTTCAGTTCGTCAGCGCTATTCACGTTGTTGGCAACGGCTGCGTCGGCAATGCTCTGGGCAAAGGCAACGAAGTCGGAGTTCTTTGAAACAAAGTCTGTTTCGCAGGAAATAGCTACGATAAAGCCGGTCTTGTTGTCGGCTGTGGTCTTGGCGATCACAACGCCTTCTTTGGCTTCACGGTCGCTGCGCTTTGCGGCTACTTTCTGACCCTGCTTGCGCAGCCAGTCGATAGCTGCTTCAAAATCACCGCCGGTTTCTGTCAGGGCCTTGCGGCAATCCATCATGCCTGCGCCGGTTGCCTGGCGCAGCTTATTGATATCCTGGGCTGTAATGGTTACAGTTGACATATTTTAATTCGTTTTGAAAATTTGAAAATGGTTCAGGCTCATTGGTGCTGGGTACCCGCCGAAGGCATAAGCCACCGGCAGCAATCAGCAAACGGCTTGGTTTAGCGTGCTCCGCCGGGACGACGGGCTCCACCGCCGCCACCAGCTCCGCCGGGTGTACGACGACGCTGACCGCCGCCAGCACCACCACCGCCGCCGGGACCGCGACCGGGACCACCACCGCCACGGTTGGCGCCACCGCCACCACCGCCGGGACCACGGCCACCGCGGCCACGTCCGCCTTCAGCCTGGGCTTCCGCTTCGAGGCGGGCTGCCTTCTTTTCGTTCTCCTGGTCGGCTGCGCTATCATCGCCTTCCTCATCTTTGGCGGCTTGCCTTTCAGCAAGACCTTCCGCGATGGCGGCAGTGATATAGTTGGTAACGATAGCTATCGATTTGGTAGCATCGTCGTTGGCAGGAATGGGGAAGTCCACTTTATTGGGATCGCAGTTGGTGTCTACGATACCGAAGGTGGCAATGCCGAGGCGCTTGGCTTCAGACAGGGCGATGTGCTCATGGCCGATGTCTATGATGAACAGGGCGGCAGGAACACGGCCCAGTTGGGCGATACCGCCGAGTACTTTTTCCATCTTTTCCTTGTCGCGGCTCAGGGTCAGGCGTTCTTTTTTAGTGATGCTGTCGAAAGTGCCGTCGCCAAGCATTTTTTCGATGCTTTGCATTTTCTTCACGCTCTTGCGAACGGTGTTGAAGTTGGTGAGCATGCCACCCAGCCAACGCTCGGTAACATAAGGCATGTTCACACGCTGGGCGCATTCGGTAACGATGTCCTTCGCCTGCTTCTTGGTGCCAACGAAAAGGATCTTTTTACCGCTGCGGGCTATCTGCTTCAGAGCGGCAGCAGTTTCCTGCATGCACTCGGTAGTTTTATTCAGGTCAATGATGTGAATGCCTTTCTTCTCGGCGAAGATGTAAGGCAGCATCTTGGGGTTCCACTTCTTCTTCAGGTGGCCAAAATGAACACCTGCTTCAAGGAGTTGTTGTTGCAACGAAGTGTTTTGTTCCATTTGTTTGGCTTTTAGCTATTGGCTGTTGGCTTTTAGCTGTTGATTAAATTATTTGTGAGAGTTGGCCAACAGCTAACAGCTACCGGCCAACAGCTTGTGTCGTTAACGTTTAGAGAACTGGAAGCTCTTACGGGCTTTCTTCTTACCGAACTTCTTACGCTCCACGGAACGGGGGTCGCGTTTCAGCAGGCCGGCCGCTTTAAGGGCGGGACGGAAATCCGGGTTCAGGTCAACCAGCACACGGGCAATACCCAGCATGGCGGCTTCGGCCTGGCCCTTTACACCGCCACCGGCAGCGTTGATCTTAACGTCGAACTTGTCAGCGGCGTCGACGGTCTTTAAAGGCCTTTCTACCTGGTTCTGCAGGTAAACAAGTGAAAAATAGGTTTTGTAATCCTTATCGTTTACAGTGATGGCGCCAGTGCCGCGGGAGATGAAAACCCGGGTTACGGCTTCTTTACGGCGGCCAACGCTATTTCTTTGCTTTTCCATTTATAACTGTTTGGAATTTGAAGGTTTGGAGAATCAGAACTTCAGCTCTTTGGGTTGCTGAGCGGTATGAGGGTGCTTGTCACCTGCATACACGAATAATTTCTTGTACATCTTGCGGCCCAGGCGGTTCTTGGGGAGCATGCCTTTTACGGCCCTCTCGATGATCACTTCGGGCCTGCGCTTCAGCAGGTCTTTGGCGATCTCTTCCTTACGGCCGCCGGGATAGCCGGAGTAGCGGTCATAAACCTTCTCGTCCATCTTGTTGCCGGTGAATTTCACTTTGTCTACGTTTGTAACGATCACGAAATCGCCACAGTCTACGTGAGGGGTGTAATATGCCTTGTTCTTGCCGCGCAGTATGGCAGCAATACGAGAGCACATACGTCCCACGGTTTGATTGGTACCGTCCACAACATACCAGTTGCGTTGAACGGTAGCCGCATTCGCATGCTTAGTTGTAAAATGTAATTTACTCATTGAAAAAAGCTTTGTTCCCGCTTACGGGAGAGTTTAAAAAATACACAGGAGCGCCATCCCGCTTCCTGCGCCACTTAGGCCGAAGGCTTAAAATGGAGGCGCAAAGATATGGGAAGAGCTGGCAAGCAGCCAAAAATATGAGGTGCTTTTTTCAAGAGCACCTTTGCAATGAATTGATTCTCAATAAAAAATTTGACGGGTTTTTGAAGTGATTAACAAAAAGGGGCGAAAGGTGAAGGGCAAAAGGCTGAAGGCGGGAGGTGAGTGGTCAATGGTGAATGGGTCGATGGTGAATGTGAGGCAGTCCTTTGCGCTTCCTTTCGCCCTTTGTGTTCATGTTAGCGCCAAGCAACACACCAATGGGAGTTTGCAGTCTGAATTTGTCGTAAACTACCCTCTAAATGTCTCGTTTGCACCCTGCAAAAGTGTATAGCACGAACCAACTTTGTGTTATCACTAAAAACAAAAATTATGAAACCCGCAAAAACATCAAAGATTATCTTTTGGACAACGACCATCCTGATTTTCTTAATGGAAGGTGTAATTCCTGCACTTACATCCCAAACAGAACTTGCAAAAGAAGGCATCAGGCATTTGGGGTATCCTGAATATTTTGGCAACGCTTTGGTTGTTTTTAAAATCTCAGGGGCAATTGCGCTGATTATACCTAATATCCCCAGCCGGGTTAAAGAATGGGCTTATGCAGGCTTTGCCTTTAACTTCACATTTGCCTGTATCAGTCATTGGGCTGTGGACGGCCTTGTGGGACAGACGATATTTCCTCTTTTCTTCCTTGCTGTTCTTATTACTTCGTACGTCTTCTATCACAGGCTCAGGAACTTTCAAACCAATAGTAATTCAACTGTTAATACAAAGGAATATGTCGTTTCAAGCATACCTCAATAACATCAAAGAGAAAACAGGCAAAGGTCCTGATGACTTTAAAAAGCTTGCAGAGAAAAAAGGATTTCTGGAGAAAGGAAAAATTAAGTCCACTGTAAAAGCAACAGAAATTACAAATTGGCTGAAAGAAGAATTTGAGTTGGGACATGGACACGCTATGGCAATCTATGCAGCACTCAAAGGGAAAACCGGCTGATGAGAAATGGCAGTCGGTAACCACAGGGACGCAAGGAATGCGCCAGGGAGCACAAGGGATTGTTTATTCCCGTTTGAAAACACAAAATGGTGGGGAGAAGGCCCGGGTATTTACCTGGTAGGAGGTAACTTGCTCCCATGAAGATCATGAGAAAAACAAAGGAAGCCATCCTGCGCTTTGAAGAGATCTATCAAGCCAAAAAGGCGATCCCGAATACAAGGAAATGCTTCTCCCCGCCTTTCTCATCAATGAATACGAAAAAAAGAACTGGTCCCTCCCCGATGCAGATCCCATCGAAATGATCCGCATCCGCATGAAAGACTTTGGCTACAAGCCTGCCGACCTGGCCAAAGCCTATGGCGATAAAAGCACTGTCCGTAAGGTGCTCAACTGCAAGCAGCCGCTTTCCCTCAACATGATTCGCATCTTTAGTAAATTGCTGCGCATCTGCCGATGCACTTACTAAAGAATATAAACTGCACTAATGGAAGCAACACTTTCGCTTGGAAGAACCTCCTTTGGCAATCCCGCCAACTCCGGTAACGTTTTGACCGAACAAGAAGCCCTGCAATTACTGAACGAATGGGTAGAGAACGAACGCCTCCGCCTGCACATGAAACAGGTAGGCGCCGTCATGCGTGCCTGGGCCCTGGAAAGGGAAAACCTGCCCGCCGAAGAAGCCCATAAATGGTGGCTTGCCGGGCTCCTTCACGATGCCGATTGGGAAAAATATCCAAACGACCACTGCCGCATCATCATCGAGGAACTGGAGCGCCGCAACATCGATCCCGCCATCATCCGGTGCATCGCCTCGCATGGCCCGCGGCACTTTGGCGTGGAGCCTGAATCCCAGATGGACAAGATGATCTACGTATTCGACGAGCTTTCCGGCTTTATCCATGCCGCCGCCCTCATCCGCCCCGCCCGCTACGAAGGCATGGACCTGAAAAGCGTACAGAAAAAACTAAAGACCCCCTCCTTCGCCGCCCAGGTAAGCCGCGAAGACATACAGGATGCGTTGGGGAGAACGGGACTTTCTCTGGATGAGATAATAGAGTTTATTCTGAAGCATCAACCGGCTGTTCAGTAGAGAAGGATCACCGATTAGAGACCACCGACAACCGATGCTTTTCCTGCAAGACGCAACCCCTCAATG
>DASWNB010000484.1:0-10759 GCA_036399455.1 Flavisolibacter sp.
CGCAATTCTGGTACGACCGCCTGGGCCGCCTGACCGCTTCGCAAAACCGCGAGCAGAAGGAAAACGTTTCCTATAGCGGAACGGCCAACCGCTTCAGCTATACCAAGTACGATGCGCTGGGCAGGATGAATGAAGTAGGAGAGAAGTCGAACCCCCTGGACGATATCAGGAACATCAATATGCTTGACAGTACGGCGGTGAAGAACTGGCTGGCCTCCGGCAGCGACAGGCAGGTGACGAAGACCATATACGACGAGCCGGTGAATGCCCTTCAGCAGGCTGGAACAAGCCGCAAGAGGGTATCGGCAAGTGTTTACCTTGAAAATCTTTTGGATGCCGAAGGTGACTCTTCGATCTATGTATACGATATCCTGGGTAATGTAAAGACTGCACTGCAGCACGTGAAAGCGCTGGTAGCAGTGGATGCAGCAAACGGCAAAAAACGCCTCGACTACGACTACGACCTGATCAGCGGTAAAACCAACAAGGTCAGTTACCAGCATGGCAGGGGAGACCAGTTCTATTACAAATACCTCTACGATGCCGACAACCGTGTGATCCGGAGCCTCACCAGCCGCGACCAGTTGATATGGACGGAAGATGCCAGCTACAATTACTACCTGCATGGGCCGCTGGCCCGCATGGAGCTGGGCCAGTGGAAGGTCCAGGGCATTGACCATGCCTATACCCTGCAGGGCTGGCTCAAGGGCATCAACAGCGACGTGCTGGATCCCGCTAAAGACATAGGCAATGACGGTATGAGCGGAACCCTGTTCGGCCGTGTTTCCCGCGACGTGTACGCATTCAAGCTGGGTTACTACAACAATGACTACAAGCCCATTGGCGGCGCCAATGCGTCTGCGTTGGATCAGAGTCCTTACCAGGCGCCGGGCAGCCTTGCCGCCACAGGCAACCAGTTGTTCAACGGCAACATCAGCTATACCATGCAGGCCCTGTCGAAGATCAATTCGGGCGCCACTACAGGCTATACCTATGGCTACGACCAGCTGAACCGCCTGTTGGAGATGCGCCAGCATACGGTTTCAGGCAGTTGGAGCAATGCGGGTATCATTCCCGCCTACAGCGAATCCATTGCTTACGACGCAAACGGCAACATACTGAAATACCTGCGCAGGGGCGCCAATACTACAGGCAACCCGCTGGATATGGACAGCCTGACCTACAAGTACAACCGCGGCAATGACGGAAGGCTGGTGAACAACAGGCTGAACCATGTAAGGGACCAGGTAAGCGCTTCCAACTACACCGCGGACATCGACGACCAGTCCGGCGACAACTATCAATACGATTACACCGGCAACCTGAAGAGGGATGCAGCCGAAGGCATCGACAGCATACGATGGACGGTATACGGTAAGATCAACCGGATCGTAAAGGGCGCTGCGGGTACGGTGATAGACTACGGTTATGATCCTGCCGGCCACAGGACGATGAAGAAGGTGAAGGTGCAGGATACGCTGACTACAACTTATTACATCCGCGATGCGCAGGGCAACGTGCTGGGCATATACAGTAAGAAGGATGCTGCACCACTTGCCTGGGACGAGCAGGATCTTTACGGCAGCAGCAGGATAGGCCTGTGGAGATGGGATACGACAGTGCCGCAGGCTCCTCCCGTAGTAGGCAGCAACAACCATCTGTATGACAGCCTGCTGATCGGCAGCCGCAGCTACGAGATCACGAACCACCTGGGCAACGTGGTGTCTATTATTTCAGACAAGAAAATAGGCCACGACAGCAGCGGTACGGTGAACTACTATGTGGCGGAGGTATTGTCGCAGAATGATTACTATCCCTTCGGGATGATGATGCCGGGAAGGAAGTACTCCGCTGGGAACGGCTACAGGTATGGGTTCAATGGCAAAGAGAACGACAATGAGGTTAAGGGCGAAGGCAGCCAGCAGGATTATGGAATGAGGATATATGATCCAAGGCTGGGTAAGTTCCTGAGCGTGGACCCGCTGACCAGAGGCTATCCAATGCTGACGCCTTATCAGTTTGCGAGCAATACGCCGATACAGGCAATCGATCTGGATGGTCTGGAAGGTGAGACTTACCTGGAAACCAAAATAGAGAATGGAAAAGAAGTAGTATTAAGAAGAGTGATCGAGGTTGATGTGTACGTGGCTGTGTCTAGAAGCGCAGGAACCAATCACTATCTCGTGCCGCAAGCTCAGGATGCAGACTTCAGGGAAGAATTTTCAAAGAACCTGGCCGACCAATATAAAAATGGTAAGTTTAAAGACAAGGACGGTAATAAGATAACATGGCGATTCAATATAACGACCTTTGATGTTGCAGAAACTTCAGTAGCTGAATTCCGTGGCAGGCTAAGAGACCAAGGAACAGGAGTTCTGACGGATCCGCAAGGAAGCCCTATCGGCTCGCGGAGTGTGGTCGTACAACAGGCTCACTTGATGGACGTCGTCATGCCTAAGGATGCAGAGGCTGTTTTACCGGGTGGTGAAATGGGTGATTTTAACGGAAGTGATTTGATCAGGATGAATACCCAGTTCGTTGACAATGACGACAAAAGGCATACTTTAGCGCATGAGTTTGCCCATTTTTTCCTTCGAAGGCATCCGACAAGGGAGGTAAGAGAAATGGGAAATAGTGCGGAAAGGCATGATCTGGCGGGCAAAGGTGTCTTGCATTATTATGATATCAAGTTTACATTCCACGAATCACAAATAAACCCCAGCCAAAACAACCGGATGATCATTAGTGCACCCGATAGAAAGGATCTGAACCAGGCAAACGTTACTGAATTTTTAAAATCAGTTATCGATACAGGAAAGAAACCTGCAGCAAACAATCAGTAAATCCATGAAACTCACAATGCTTTATCTTGCTTTATTCACTTTGGCAAGTTCTTGCCTAAGTAGTAAATCCGGCAGGGTGCGGGGAAATGAGTATCATATATTAAGAATCCGGCAGGCTGCAAATAATCAGGTAGACAGTTCAGATGAATTTTACTGTTTGATAAAAGCAACACCGAAGGATATTCAAGCCGTTATGTCGGCACGCTATCAATCAAAGTTTGATTTTTATAATCTGCTGCAGGATAGCTTTAATGCGCACTGCGTTTTGGATTTCTATCCAAAATTCTGGAAGGATGGATGCAGGACCGGCCGGTTTAGCTTGGCGGCCGGATCAGAAGCCGACTCCATTTATTCAAAGAAAGTCCTTGACGAGTTGCATAATACCCAACATTATAATTTTCAATTTTTGGAAATGCAGAATCCAAAAGCATCAAGTCTCTATGTGGGAGTGTCCGGGTTTAAGCAGATCAGTTATTGCAAAGCCTTCTACCAATTTCAATGCATATTGACAAAGTCCGATTCAGTTGTCATATTAAACGGCTTACGCTGAGCCCTAATGTCCTTACTTTATAGCTGGAGATTATTTTATTTGGCCCACGGTGCCAGATGTGAAATGGCAAGTGTCCTCAACATGAGGCTTCAGCAGGAAATAGCTGCTGAAAACAAGTTTATACCATTCAGACGTTATTCCTATGCCTTTGCTTCGAAGCGCAAAGCTCGCAACGGGTTTCACGCCAAGACCGCAAAGGAAAGGCAAAGAAGCGGTCGTTTGAACTCCAGCCTGTCTCTTCGTATTTCTTTCAGTGTTCCCACCTCTCCGGAGCTATAAAGCTTAGAAGAACGCAAAGAGAAACACAAAGGGGAAGAATTGTAGTTCAGGCGGCATTCTGTTTTCCTTGCGCTTCTTTGCGTCCTTCGCGTCTTTGTGGTGTAACCAGAAGACTTACCCGTACGGAGCCTTCGAGGCAAAGGCATAGGAATAATGTCTAAATGGTATTACTTTCTTTTTCCGGATTTACTTAGGGGAGGGCAGATCGTTGCTTCCCGCACACTGACCTCATCTTTTACTTTGAAGCCTTTCCCGTTTGAATATTCGAGGATGAGGATGCTTCTTTTGTGCTTCACACTAACTCCATCTGATTGAATAATGTCGAGTGTTGGTGTCAGATTAAATCCATCCTTGTAAACCAGTTTGTCCAGATAAAATTGTTCCCAAAGCTCCACGGGAGCGTTGACAAAGACCCAGACACCCTTTTGGGTTGGGAAAATGCAACCGGCATTCGGAGTCTGCGTAATGATGAAATTGATATATTCCAGGAAGCTCATTCCCCTGTAGAAGAAAGGGATAGAGTCTCCGGCTCTGTTTAAGCTATCACCTTTCCGGGACTTAAGATTGTAATACCTCCCTTCACCCTTCCGGATCATTTCCATAGAGTAGTTATATTCATTGCCATAAAAACAGGCAAAGCTTGTATCTGCAATTTTGTATTGCTTTTGAAGCCTTTGCTTTATACATTTCTCGAACTGCATGAAAATACTGTCCGTGGATGAATGCTGGCAGTAGCCGGAAAGCTGCAGGCAAACTGCAAGGCTTAGCAGCACCATGTATTTCACAGCATTGACGTTAAAATTCATGCACATATCTTTTCATTTTACTAAGCCTCTTGCGCTCGTATTCCATGGTATACTTTTCACCATTTTTCCCGGTAGCAGTCCTTGATACGTATTGCTTGGGTTCTTCCATGGTACGGATGTTAGGAGGGGTCCATCGTTCTGAAGCAAATTGGTAAGAATCTCTGAGAGGAACGCCCATCTGCTTGCGGTAAATGTTGATCTGGTTTTCCACAGCGCCCAGTCCGTCATATCCTTCGTCTAGTAAGTTCTTTACGCCATGACATAAAAACTCATGCTCTATTATCCTGGCTAAATTGTCTATTCTCCTTTCAGGGCTGAGTATGGTGGAATTACCTTTAGCATTACTGCTCGCCACCCCCACCCCCAGGATCTCTCCATTTGCGTCAAAATCTGCCAGATCAATATACGCCACTTTCGTCAAAGGGCCGTACTCTCCCATGACTACAGGGCTGGTTAACTCACCTTTCCGGGTGGGAAGCAGTCCAGTGGCAAGCTCGAATCCGAAAATTAATTTCTGCTCGGTATTTTCTGTGCCTAAAGCTTTTTCCCAATCTGCTTTCGCATCTTTTGATATTGTTGCTTCGGTTTTGTGATCTCCCGCCTTGTACAATTTGCCGTTTGCATAGCCTAGTGTTATGCCATACTCCTGCTGGAATTGCTTCTGTAATACGTCCGGGATTTCGTTTGTTTCCTGGCCATGTTTATCGTAGAACTTTGTGGGGATACTGTCACCCCTGATATCTGTAATGTATATCGGGTTGCTTCCCATAGCGGAATAAGGCGAAAGATCAACAAAGCTTCTTGCTTTTGGATCCAGTGTCAGCCACCTGCCGAGCCTGGGATCATACTGCCTGAATTCAGTAGTATAGCTATTGCCTTTACCCTTTGGCTCAACATCCAGTTCCATCCCGTTGAAGCCGTACCTGTAAGTTTTTTCACTATCGTAGCTCCTTCCCGGCATCATCATCCCGAAGGGATAGTAATCAAAATTTATCTTACCCTTTATCTGAGCGACTTCCCGGGGAAATTAATGCTCCGGTTTTTATCAGGTTTTCGCCTTTTCAGGCATTTTTTGAGAGAAAAACTACAGGCAAAATAAGAGAAGTTCCTGCCCTCCGAAAAGCATCGTCTGTGGACTGTGGACCCCTACGGATAAAGCAAATACTTCTTCCTCATTTTTTTGTAATTGCTCAATCCAGGCTCCCAGCTTTTGCGGATCTCCTCTTCGGAAACTCCGTTCCTGATCTGCTCCTTGAACCGTGAATCGCCGGTGCGGAAGTCGATATTGCCGATCTCCTTGCTTTGCTTGAAGTCAAAAAAGATTTCCTTGTTCGGGAAGGCTTTGTACATCTCCATCATCCACTGGATGTTGATCTTTTTGGATTTGCGCAGCTCTTCAACATCGTAATTCCTCAGGTCAAGGCCGTAACATACCTGGTTCATGTGCAGCGGCGTTTCGGACATGCCGGGGATGCCTACGGGCGTAAAGGAAAAGCTGTACTTGTCTTTCAGCAGCGGGTGGCCAAGAACAGTGAACGGGAAGTACGTGCCGCGGCCGTAATTGATGATGGTGCCCTCGAAAAGGCAAAGGGAAGGATAAAGCATGATGGACTGCTGCGTGTTGAGGTTGGGCGAAGGCTTCACCGGCAGCGTATAGGGCATGTCGTGGTTGTAATTGGCAACGGGGATGATTTTTATTTTGCACTTCATCCCTTTGGCCAGCCAGCCCTCGCCGTTGGCCATCTGTGCAAATTCGGCGACTGTCAGGCCATGCGTAATGGGTATGGGAAATTTGCCTATGCCGGATTTCAGCTTCATGTCCAGTACGGGACCATCCACAAAATACCCGTTGGGATTGGGACGGTCGAGTATAAGAAGTTCCTTGTTGTTCTCGGCGCACACTTCCATCAGGCCAACGAGTATGTTGATATTGGTGTAAAAACGGCAGCCCACGTCCTGGATATCGTAGATCATCAGGTCGATGTCGGCCATGTCGGCGGCGGAAGGCTTACGCTTTTTGCCATACAGCGAAATGATGGGAATGCCGGTGGCGCTGTCCACCTCGTCCTGTACGGGAATGCCGGCGCTGGCATTGCCGCGGAAGCCGTGCTCCGGGCCAAATACCTTTACGATATTCACTCCAAGCGATTTCAGGCTGTCCACCATGTGCCTGTTGCCGATAATGGAGGTCTGGTTGCCCAGTATGCCTATCCGTTTGCCCTTCAGGTAAGAAAGATATTTTTCGGTTTGATCTGCGCCGGTTTTCAACCCGCCGCCCTTCACCGCCAGCACAACAGGCTTCTGCCTGGCGCTGAACAAAAAGACGGAGGAAAGGAGCAGGAAAAGAAGAATAAGAGGTCTCATGTAAGCAATTTGTGGGAATAAATATAAGGGAAAAGGTAGAAGGTGAAGGGTAGAAGGTGAAGGGTGGGTGGGGGAATTAGGAATTGGGGATTAGGGAGTAAGGAGAGCTTCCAATTCCAATTCTCCGCCTCCTCCCCTGCCGTCAAACGTACACTGAAAAAAGTCAATCCAAAGAATGGTTAAGTGCTTTCTCTTACTCCTCCGTCTTATAGTATCATATATTCTTTTTTTTTTACAAAAAAAAGGTTCCTTTATCTGAAAGCTTCTATTTTACCCAATTCTACTCATCTCCCCCTTTTCCTGCAGACCGAGCTGATTGCACATGAAGGCTCAAAACAAGGCTTCCGTTCCTAAAGGACGCGGGAAAAAACAAATGAAGAAAGAAAACCTGTTGGTGGTGGCTATCGGCGCTTCGGCGGGTGCACTTAAGGCGCTACGTGGCATCTTCGGGCCCATTGTGTCCCTGCCACAGGACACCTGCTTTATCGTGGCGCACCATTTAAGCCCACGTTATAAAAGCCGGTTGGCGGAGCTGCTTTCCACGAAACATTTGCAGGTGAGGACGGCGGCCGGCGGCGATGTGCTGCAGGCGGGCCAGGTATATGTAACACCGCCCGGCAGGAACATCATCGTATCGGAAGGAGCCATAAGCCTTAAACAGGCAGATACCCTGTACAAGCCGTCCATCGACCTTCTCTTCCAGTCCGTGGCAACCGGGTACCGCGGGAAAGCAGTGGGCATCGTGCTCTCGGGAACGGGGAAGGATGGCGCCGCCGGTGTGAAAGCCATCAGGGAGAACGGCGGGCTTACCATGGTGGAAATGCCCCAGGAGGCTGAGTGCGACGGCATGCCGCTGGCCGCCATTGCCACCGGCTGCGTGGATATTGAAGCCCGCACTACCGAAATGATGGCCATCGTGGAGCACTACGCCATGCACGGCAAGGGCAGCCACCCGGCTTCGATCCAGGCTGCCCCCGAAAGCGAAATGGCGGAGGTGCTGAAGAGGGTGAAAGCCAGGTGCGGCACCGATTTCTCCCACTACAAAAGCACTACGGTATGGCGGAGAGTTCAAAGAAGGGTATCCCTGCTGGGACTCGGAAGCCTGAAAGATTATTTAAAACATACTACGGAAAACCATGCAGAGCTGGAGGCATTGCACAGAGACCTGATGATCAGCGTAACGGCTTTCTTCAGGGACAAGCATGCTTTCCGGTTCCTGCAGACCACCAACGAGAAACCGGAAACCAGCAACGAGGAGCTGCAATCCGCCAGCCAGGAAATGGTGGCCACCTTCAACGAATTGCAGGAGGTTTACCGGCTGCTGGAAAAAAAAGAGGAGGAGATACGTGCAACGGCCAACAGGCTGCAGGCCATACTTGAAAACTCCAGCCAGGGCTACCTGCTGGTGAACGAACAGTACCGCATCATTTTCTTCAACCACGAGGCAGACGCCATCATACGGAAGCTTACCGGCAGCCCGGTGGCGCATGGCTCCTCCGTATTCAACTGCGCACCGCTGCAAACTCAGGACAGCTTCAAGAAAAACCTCGACAGGGCCTTTGCAGGCGAGGCCGTTGAGTACGAAACGGAAGAAAAGTGCGGAAGCGAAACGGTATGGCTGCGCTTCCGCTACGTGCCCGTTCACGGCACCGCCGGCAAAATAGAAACAGCCCTCATCAGCTATATAGACCTGTCCGGCGAGATCAATGCCCGGAAACTCATAGAAGTGAAAGAAGCCAACCTGAACTCTGTGGTGGAGAACTTCGACGGGTACGTGTGGAGCATGGACTGGGAGCGCCGCTACATTACTTTCAACTCTCTTCTGAAGAACGAAATCAAAAGAATATACGGCGTTGAGGTGCGGCCCGGCGACAAGGTGCAGGGGCTGCTGGAAACGCTCGACCCACGCCGCTCCGGCGAATGGGAAAAGCTGTACGATGCCGCTTTTGAAGGAAAGCCGCAGCGGCTGGTGCACGAATTCAACACCAACGGCAGGCAAAGCTATTTCGAGCTGTCGCTGAACCCCATAAGTGACGGGAAAGAGGTGCTCGGCCTCTCCTGCTTTGCCCGCGACATTACCGAGCAGGTAACGAGGAAGAACCAGTTGGATGCGATGGAAAGCCGCTACCGCTCACTGATCGAGAACAGCCTGGACGGAATTTCCCTGCTGGATGTGGACGGGAAGTTCAGCTATCTCACCCCATCGGTAAAGCGCATACTGGGCTACGAGCCCGCCGAGCTGGAAGGAAAATCCCCCCGGCCGTATATTCATCCCGAGGATACGGAAAAATTTGCCTCCCTGGTGCAGGGAATATCGCGGAAGCAGGGGCAAAGCACCAACGCCAATTTCAGGGTGATGCATAAGAACGGGGGATGGAAGTGGCTGAACTGCAACATCACCAACATGCTGCACCAGCCGGCGGTAAAAGCCATAGTGTTCAATTACAAGGATATTTCCGAACGCGTGGCCGCGGAAGAAAAGCTGCTCTCCAGCCATGAAAAGCTCGTAGCCTCGCAGATGCTGGCCAAGGTGGGCAGTTGGGAATTCGGCCTCGACAGCCTGGATGACCTGGAGAACACCCCGGTGGAATGGTCGGACGAGGCCTACCATATTTTCGGGTACAAGCCCGGGCAGGTGAAAGTGACCAGCGGGTTCTTCTTCGGCATGGTGTACCCCGATGACCGGGTAAAGATCCGGGAAGCGGTAATGGGATGCATTAACGGAGGAAAGCCCAACGACGTGGAGTACAGGGTCAGGCTGAAGGACGGCTCCACCCGCTTTATCCATGACAGGATGAGGATCATTTATTCCTCATCGGGAAAGCCGCTCAGGATTGCAGGAGCCTGCCAGGACATTACGGATCGCAAGCTCAATGAAATAAAGATCATCCAGTCCGAAGCCAATCTTCGCGGCATCCTGGACAACTCCAACACCGCCTTCCAGCTTTTTGATACAAGCTTCAACATCGTTGCCTTCAACCAGTTGGCATACGAGTGGACCCTGGCGGAGAATGGAAAGAAGCTGGAGCCGGGCAGGAGCTTTTCCTATTACATCAAGAAAGAGCACCATGATTATTTCAGGGAGTTTTACCAGAAGGCGCTCGACGGGCAGGATGTATGTTTTGAATACACCGGCAGGAACACCGGCAGGAATTTTTACATCAATATCAAAAGGATCATGGATGGGGACGGCAGGGCGCATGGCATCTGCATCTCCACCATCGACCTTACGGAGCAGAAGCGGGCCGAACGCGCCATCATGGATTCCGAAATGCTTTACCGCTCCCTCTTCAACAACAGCCCCCTGCCCAAATGGGTCTGCGATAAAAAAACCCTGCGCTTCCTGGAGGTGAATGATACGGCGATACACCAGTACGGCTATTCCCGCGAAGAGTTCCTGGCCATGACCGCTTACGACCTGAGGGTGGAGGAGGAGCACAGCGTTATAGACGACGTGCTGGCAAGGGGCAGCCAGGTACTGAGGAACAGGCTGGCCACCCACCGCAGGAAGAACGGCGAGCTTGTTTTTGCCACGGTGTACATTCACGAGCTGCATTACAAGGGTGTGGACGCTTACCTGGTGCTTGCCAATGATGTAACCGAAACCCTGAACCTGCAAAAGGCCCTGTCCGAAGAAAAGCTGAACAAGCAGATCGAGATCAACCGCACTGTCCTGTACGTGCAGGAGCAGGAAAGGATGGAGCTGGGCCGCGAGCTGCACGACAACGTGAACCAGATGCTGGCCAGCGTAAAGCTGTACATGGACACAGCCCTGGCAGACAATACCAATTCGCGGGACCTTATAGGCAAAGGCAGGATGCAGGTGGTAAAGTGCATAGAAGAGCTGCGCCGCATATCCAAATCGCTGGTGCCTCCATCCCTGGGCGACCTGAGCCTCGGCGAAGCCCTGGAAGAAA
>DASWNB010000485.1:0-4964 GCA_036399455.1 Flavisolibacter sp.
AAGAAAAACCTGGGGACAGGGCAACATCATCGGGGTGCAATCGGCCTACCAGTTCCGCTTGAGTCCTGATGGTCCCGTGGCACAGCGCGGCATCAACTACTTTACCCTTGTAAAGCTGAACGGCCGCTGGTGGGTATCCAACCTCATTTGGCAGGATGAAAGCCCCCAGAACCCGATCCCGGCGGAGCTGCTGAAGAAATGAGGTGGTGAATTGTGAATGGTGAATGAGCCGTTTAGCGTGGAAGATGCTTTTCCTTAGCAGCAGTCAGTTCAAAATTTTCAATATTCAATGCTCAACAATCAATCCTCAAGTTCCTTCTAACAGAGATACGCCTGGATTGAAACGTCCTTGAAAATTGAATATTGAGGATTACAGGAAATGACCGCCTGCTGCAATCTCGGGTTCATATCCCCTAAAATAATCTTTGCCGGTTCCTGCCCCTGCAGGGCATCTTGGTGAATGGTCAATGGCAGAGGTGGAAGGCAGGAAGTTCTAAGCCATAAGTGGTAAGCCCTAAGCCATAAGTCGTACGGCCTAAACTGAGTGGCGGCTCCGCCCTTTGCCTTTTACCTTCTGCCTTCCAGCCTTTTTTGGTTTGATCTTTGTTTTCCCTTGCTAAAAGGATTAGTATGGAAAACAATAAGAATGCACAGGACCAGGGAAACACTATAAAGGACCCGGCAGACTGGAAGACAGGCGATGAGCCCATGACCGGCGCACAGCGCTCTTACCTGAACACTCTTGCTTCCGAAGCCGGTGAACAAGTGGAAGAAGACCTCACCAAGGCCGATGCCTCCCGCAAGATCGACGAACTGCAGGAGAAAACAGGAAGAGGGAAGGAGGAGGCGTGATAGGTGAATGGTGAATGGTGAATAAGGCCATTTAATGTGGAAGATGCTTTTCTTTAGGGCGCAGTCATTCCTTTAATTCTCAATAATCAATGTTCAATTTTCAAGTAGTTTTAATTCAGAACGCACTTGAGAATTGATTGTTGAGCATTGATTTGAAATTTACAACCGCTGCCTGCTAAGGAAAAGCATCTCCTGCTATAAACGACCCATTGACCATTGACCATTGACCATTCACGACTAACGCCTCACCGCATAGATCAGCTCATCAAAATATTCCCCGTTCTTGAAAAAAGTCTTTTCGAGTTTTGCTTCCAGGATGAAGCCTGCTTTTTCAAGCACCTTTTGCGAAGCAGGATTCGTGGAGAACGGGCGGGCGAAGATGCGGTTGATGTCCCAGTTTTTAAAAGCATGATCAATCATCTGCCTGATGGCTTCTGTGACGATGCCCTTGCCCCAGAAGGGTTGGCCCAGCCAGTAGCCCATCTCTGCGTTCTTGCGCTCTATGCCCCAGCCGGGGTGGATGCCGATGCCCCCGGCTGCTTCTCCCTCCACTACGATAGCCAGGATATTATGGGGCGTCTCCCCGGCAGCCATCTTTATGAACGCCTTTCCTGCTTCGGGAGTGTAGGGATGGGGAAAGTGGTCGTTCATGAACTTCGCTATTTCATAATTGTTGGCGAACCTTACCAGGCTGTCCAGGTCATCTTCCTGCCAGGGTCTGAGAATGAAATTCATAATGATTGTTTTGCTGTGCGCTTCAATTTATAAAAAAGCCCCGGCATAACCCGGGGCTTTGAGTAATTATCAGTAAGCCTGCACTTAACCTCAAACCTCAAACTACTTCTGCACTACCAGCTTGTAGCTTGATACGCCTTCATCGGTGATTACACGCACCAGGTACATGCCGGAGGCTTTGGAGGCCAGATTGAAGCGAAGCGTTTGGGCTGTGCCATCCAGTTGTACGGTCTTTCTTTCCACGAGGTTGCCGTTTACGTTGTTGATCAGCACCTGTACGGTTCCCTTGTATCCTGCGGGCAGCCGCACTTCAAACAGTCCTTTTGTGGGGTTGGGTGATACGCCTGTATTAAGCTTAACGGTTTCTTCACCCAACTGCATTTCAGGCATGCTCAGCGAACGCGAACTATTGGGAGTGGGACATTTCAGGTAACCGTTATCTGTTGTACCATCCACGTTGTTCTCGTTGATATCGTTAGCCGTGTTCAGCACATCCTGTACGGAGAAGGACGAAGAGCCGCCGCCTGCAACCTTATTGGCTTCAGCAAGGAAGGCGTTTACTGTCCATCCTTTAAAAGGCCCTGATGCGATCAGCATGTCTCCAAGCGTAACACCGGAGGGAGCGAAGTTCGCATCGTACTTGTCAAAGCCAACGCTGAGCGTAAGCGCTACCAGGTGGTTCACCAGCACGTTCTTCAGCGAGTTGGTCGCCGGATTCAGATAATTCTGCGTCAGCGGCTTGGCCTGTCCACCTGCAGGCAGGTAGTTGGTAATGGCCTGGGCAGAAGTGAACTTCACGTTGTAATTGGGTGTGCGTCCTACAATCAGTCCGTTGGGGAAGGCCTGTGCAAATTTAGCGTGCAGGTAAGTGCCCGGGTTGTTGCCGTGCGGGGGAGCGCCCCATCCGCCGGGTGTCTGCGTCCGCAGTTGTCCGCATTTCGATGGAGGCGGCGGCGGGGGCGGGAAGCAAACCTTATGGTCGTTGGGAAAGAACGAGCCGTTACTTGCCGTAAAGCCCCAGTATACGGAAGGATTGCCGTTGAAGATGGTGTTTACAATATCACCGCTGTAAGTAAAGGTTTGCTTTACCAGCGGGTTGTTGCTCAGCGTGACTTCTACAGTCATCACTTTGAGCTGTGCATTCCAGGAGAACTTTACCGTATGCCATTGTCCATCCTCAAGGTTGCCGTTGAGCGGCTGCGGTGCAGACAGGGCGCTGGCGCTGGTGTGATAAGCATTGCTGTTCGACATAAAGCCTACGTGGTCCGCCAGCGGATCACCGATCTGCTGACCCAGGATGTCGAAGTTCTGGTAGGTGTCGAACTCCACGATAAAAGAAGGAACAGGACCGGGAACGTCTAAAGGCATGGAAGGATGTTCACCGTTGAAGCGGTGATAGCCAAGGCCTGCGCCAAAGTTGCCGATGTAGCCTGTGCCTTCATTCTGAAGAACGAAAGCAATGCCGTCGCCACCCAGCTCTTGGCTGCCGAAGTAAAGCTCGGTGGTCACTTCAAAATTTTGCGTAAGATTGATGGGCGTGCTGTACCAGACAGCACCTTTCGAATACTCTGTGCCCGGTGTGAGCTGATAACAGGTTGCGCCTGGAGCGCCGGAGATGGGGGTTGCCGCATTATTGGGCGTGTACTGGGCAAAGGAGCATACATAGAGTAGCACTCCACATAACAACGTGTAGATACGAATCATAATTGGTGATTTAAACAAAAAAAAACGTTACCAGGTTTAACAGGAGATAGAGGCAGGGTTTGCTTTTCAAGAGATAACCGGTAGTGCGTTGTTGTGTTGAGGAGAGTTTTTCAAGAGAAGGAAGCACAAAGAAAAAAAGAAAAACCAATAATTAAAAAAAAATCACCAATTTTTTTTCAGCTAAGAGTTTTTTCTGAGGCCGGGGGGAACGTACATATAAAAATTGGTAATAATTAGTCTGTGCTTCATTGTTAGGTAAGCTGCGAGCCGATAACTGATAACCGTTAACCGATAACCGACAACCGACAACCGATAACCGACAACTGTTGGCCGATAACCGGAAGAAGTGCCCTTGCTTCTTTGCATTTTCCGCCTGCTGCGGACAGGTGCGTGAAGCCAGTGTTTGCGTCCGGCGGTGAGCCCTCCAATTTTTAACCAGGGATGGTCATTTACCGTACGTGAACCAAGCTTGCAGCTTGAAGCCGGTAGCTTGCAGCTTCTCTCTACGAGCTGCACGACAGCATCGAACATCCCGCCTTCTGTGCAGCCCAGTCAGGGCGGCGGACGAAGAACTCGTCGAAGTTTTTTGAGTAAGGGTCTTTGATAGCGGCCTGGAGGCGGGTGAAGAGTTGCGCATCGCCCTTCTGCAGGTCTTCGATGGCCTGGTGTAAAAGATAGTTGCGTGGAATGAAGCGGGGATTGCTCTCACGCATACGCCTGAGTGATTCTTCGGGAGAACAGGTGTTTTCGTCTAATCTTTGACGATAGGCCTTCATCAGCTTGTGAAGTGTTTGCCTGCCGCCGGCATTGGGTTCCTGGTAAAAGCTTTCACTGAAGTGATTCACCACTTCATCCTCATCCTCCACCGATGCGGGCAGTTCCATCAGGAGCTGGAAAAAAATAGTCATGTCCGGCTTCAGGGTGGCCAGCAGTTTTTCAAAACGCCCGATCAGTTGCGCATCCTTTGGCCCTGCTTCATCCAGGCCCAGCTTTGCACCCATCATAAGGCGGTATTTGCGGGCGAAGATGTCTTCGTAAGTGTTCAGCGCAGCTACCAGTTCTTTATCCTTCGTATCATTGAAAAGCACAGCCAGCGCACCGGCCAGGCAACCCAAGTTCCAGTAAGCTATCGAAGCCTGCCTGCCAAAAGCATAGCGGCGGCCGGGCAGGTCGGTGGTGTTTGGCGTGAAGTTCGGATCATAATCATCCAGGAAGGAAAAGGGGCCGTAATCAATAGTGAGGCCCAGGATGGACATATTATCCGTATTCATCACCCCATGTACAAACCCCACCCTCAGCCATTCCACCATCAGGGTGGCGGTTCTTTCCACTACTTCACTGAACCAGTCGATGATCCTGTTGTCGCCCTGGATGTGGGGATAATAGCGGTCAATGGTCCAGTCAACAAGCTGCCTGAGGTTTTCGAGCTCTCTCCTGGCCGCCGGCATTTCGAAATTGCCAAAACGCAGAAAGCTGGGCGATACACGCATTACGATGGCGCCCGGCTCGAATTCAGGATGGCCATCATAGAACATATCCCGCATGACCTGGTCGCCGGTGGATACAAGGCTGAGCGCTCTTGTAGTGGGTATGCCCAGGTAGAACATGGCTTCACTCATGATGTATTCGCGGAGGGATGAGCGGAGCACCGCCCTGCCATCGGCCCTGCGTGA
>DASWNB010000486.1:0-7316 GCA_036399455.1 Flavisolibacter sp.
TGTCCCCAGGTTTTTCTTCCCAGTTCTTCCTCAAAAAAGCCCGACTGGTTAAAGAAAGGTGCATTGGACTGCTGGTATTCCTTCGGCGACATCCTGTGGTAAATATCCTGCCCGTCGGGTGTGTGGACGATGGCGCCCATCATGGCACCCGGGTAATAGAGGCTGTGGAACCGGTTCCAGTCCCTGGTGCCGGCGGGACCGGAGATCACATCATACAATGCCTTCACTATGGCATCTGCTGAAGCCACATCGGCGGGATTGGCCTGGGGCACCTGGTCAAGCGAAGGAGTGGAGGTTCCCTTCAGCCATATCTGCTGTATCTTTTTTTGTTTTGCTGAAGCGTTGGGCATAGGGTCGAGCCTGTTGAACTCTGTTTGAGTCATACGGGAAAAAGGTGCGCTCAGGTCAAGCGTATCGATGGTGCCGGTTGCACCGGGACGTCCCACTTTAATCGTCAGCACATCGCCGTCCTTTATGGTCTTTTTTACGTTGTCGATCACCTGCCCGATGTTCTGCTGGTTGATGTGTACGCCGTTAAAAGCATAAAGCTCATCGCCGTGTTTCAGGCCCAGCTTCTTACCCATTTCGGTGAACTTCGATTCCTTCGCTATAACAAACTGCCCGCGGCCGTTGGGCACGGGCATAAAGCCGCCAAGCGATACCACTTTCTTCTCGGACTTCGGCGTGAGCTTAAAGCCTGCCATGGAAAAATAATCGGCGTACGGAATGGGCGTTGAGCCGCCAACATATTTCACCAGGAAGTCCTTTACCTCCGGGTAGGTAAGCTTGCCGATCTCATCGAAAAGCTGCTCATCCTCGAAATATCGGTCCCTGCCAAAACGTACACCCAGGTCATAGGTAAGATTGCGAAGGCCGTAGTTGCCGTCGGACAGGTGGAGAAGATAGATGTCAAGGCAGGCAGATATGAGCGCTCCCTTGAGGTACACATTGCCGTATTGGTCGGCATACCCGGAAGCCGCGGCCTTGCTCATTTCGGTGAAGGCCAAGGTATCATTGAAAAACCGCTGCGATATGGTGATCTTCTCGGTAAGCTTGTCCAGGAACTGCCTCACGGTATTGATGCCGTGTCTTACCTGTACATGATGCGCCGTATACTCGGTAAGGCCTTCGTACAGCCAGAGGTGCCGCGACAGCACGGGTTCATCGAAGTTGAACAGCTTTACTTCTTTGGAGGAAATAGTGAGCGGTGTAATGATGTGGAAGAACTCGTGCGAGGAGAAATCCACCAACTGGTCCTTTACCTGCTCAGCCGGTCCTTCAAACATATAATAAAAAGAGGACTGGTTATGCTCCAGCGCACCACTGAGGCCTGCGGGGAAAGAATGCTTCGCATCCTTCTCCTTGAAATAATAAATAAAAGCATAGCGCTCCGCAGGCAGCTTGCCGCCCAGGTAAACTCTTGCACCTTCCAGCAGGTCGGCCATCCAGCCGGCCACCTGTTGTGAGCGGATCATCCCGTTGGGCGAATACACCGACACCAGCACCTCGCAGTTGCCTACTTTAATGGTCGTTGTATCGGGACGGGAATACATAATGGGAGCGTCGTACAGTTCGTCTACAGAAGGTACAGAGAACACATCGGTATCGGCAGTGGAGCGCAGGGGCCTGAGGCTGGTAGAGGCATAGAATCCCTGCGGCTTTTTAAAGTTTATCTCGAAAGGTATGTTGCGCAGGCCATCTATGTAGCCCAGCACGCCGGGTGTGTTCAGCACCATGCTTTTCCCTTCTTCGAAGCTCGTAGCAGACATGGGATATACCTCGTGCTTTTTTTCACTATCGTAAATATCATCCACCTTGTAGCTGATACGGTGCAGCGAAGCGGCGCCGGGTATCTGCCATTTGTTCTCGCCTACCTTCTTTACCGTCATCTTCTTCCCCGAGCGGTCGTAAGCCGTCACATCTGAAATGAACTGTCCGTAATTGCTGATGCGGTAAGTGCCGGGAATGATGCGGGGGAAACTCAGCGTAGCGGTGGCGGTGCGGATCTTCGGCGTCAGCAGTTCCACCTGCAACTGGTCGTTTGCGGTCTTTGTAAGATCGATGGAATAGCGATAAGAATCCTGCGCCTGCACGGCGCTAAAGGCCCCTGCACATAACAGCACAGAGGCAAACTTCTTCATGGTACGCTCAAATGATAACTTCATAATTCAACAGTATATGCAGCAAACATATTTCCCTGTTTCTAAAGTTCATTGTCAAATAGTGCTAATTGGATGACCGGCGTAGGCAGAAGGTGAAAGGCAGAAGATAAGGCAGAAGGTGAAAGGTAGAAGGTGTAAGGCGGGGCGTTTAGTTGGGAGATGCTTTTCTTTAGCAGGTGGCCTTAAAAATTCTCAATATTCAATGTTCAATCCTCAATCCTCAAGTACGCCGCTGAATTGGAAAACACCTGAAAATTGAACATTGATCATTGAATATTGAGAATTTAATAGAGCAGCCTTCAACCTTCAGCCTTCTACCTTCTACCTTCTACCTTCCGCCTTCTACCTTCCGCCTTCTACCTTCTACCTTCCGTCCTATGCCTTCTTCTCCACCAGGTATTTCCAGTACCTCCGGGGCATGTGCTGGAGATGGAGGCGGGTGTTTTTGCGGGCGGGAATGTTGACGCTTTTGAAGTATTGCTGCCAGAGCTGCTGGTAAATGTCTTCGTTTTCATCATAGATGCTGGAAATGCCGGAGCCTGTGACGGAATCGGAAAAACTGAGGCTTACTTCGGAGACCTGCTCCAGGTTGTAATGAATGCCGTAGCGGCGGCGGGCATCGTAAATAAGCCAGTGTTGGTCGGCATATCGCTCTTCAAAATGCCTGCTGATAAGCGGAAGCACATCGTGCTCCGGCTCGATAACGGAGTAGAAGAGTCCATCGGCGGTTTTGCTGAAGCGTACAAAAGCTTCCATCCTGTGCTTTTCTCTCCATACCTTCTTTGCTGCCTGATGTACTTGGAGCACATGGGGGTTGCTGAAGTCCTGCTCCACGGAAACCTTTGATGAAAAGACATATTGTATGTAGCGGAGCAGTATGTTTTCCATACCCGGAAGGCCGGAGAGAAAGGCCCGGTAAACCTCTTGCAATCCATCGTGCGAAAGCTTCTTTTCAAGTCCTTTCCACACCCTTGCGCTGTGCTCCGTGTTCATGCGGGCAGCGTGCATTTCGCCAAAAATGTTCCCATTGGCCTCCTGCGCAAGGCAGATCTCCGCATCGTGCATTTTGTATTCATACACGTCAAACACGGCACAGAGAAGCCCTTCAAAGCTTCCATCGTAGGTTACCGTGCGCATATCAGAAGAGGCTCGTTTGGGGCGAATAATTGGGACGGTATTTAGTCTCGGAGTCTGCCAGTATGAAGCTCCTGATCTGCTCCGCGGTATAATCCTTCTTCCTGTAATTTCCTTCAGGCATGCTGACAAAGTATTTCACGCGGTTGCGGGCAATATTGAATTTCTCCAGGTGGGCCCATCCGAGCTTTTTGAACTTCCGTGCTTCCCAGATCTTTTTTGCGGATTGTATGCCGATGCCCGGTATGCGGCGGATCAGTTCAAGATCAGCATTGTTGATATCTACGGGGAATTGATGCAGGTTCCTGAGCGCCCAGCTTAGCTTTGGATCGATTTGCAGGTCGAGGTGGGGATTGTGCTCGTTCAGCAGCTCATTTACTTTAAATCCATAATAGCGCAGCAGCCAGTCGGCCTGGTACAGGCGGTTTTCACGAATCATAGGCACGGGCGTGCCGATGGCGGGCAGGCGGTTGTCGGGGCTTACGGGTATGTAGCCCGAGTAATAAACCCTTTTCAGGTTCATCCCCCTGTAGAAAGCATCTGAAAGCGTCAGTATCTGCCTGTCGTTCTCCGGCGTAGCGCCGATGACCATCTGCGTGCTTTGGCCTGCCGGGGCGAACAGCGGCGCTTTGGGATTCTTTTCAGCACTACGTGCGATGATCTCCTTTTTAAGATATTCCATCGGGCGGATCACATCTTCGCGTTTCTTATCGGGCGCCAGCAGCTTCAGGCTTTCTTCCGTAGGCATTTCGATGTTCACGCTGAGGCGGTCGGCGTAAAGTCCTGCTTCCTTCAGCAGCTCGTCTGATGCGCCTGGAATGGTCTTGAGGTGTATGTAGCCGTTGAAGTTTTCTTCGGTCCTCAGCTTCCGGGCAATAAGCACCAGCCGCTCCATGGTATAGTCTGCGTTCTTGAAAATACCCGAGCTGAGAAAAAGCCCCTCGATATAGTTGCGGCGATAAAAATTTATGGTAAGGTCCACCACTTCCTGCACGGTGAAAGCTGCCCGCTTCACATCGTTGCTGCGGCGGCTCACGCAGTAGGCACAGTCCATGATGCAATGGTTGGTGAGCAGTATCTTCAGCAGCGAAACGCACCGGCCGTCCTCCGTGTAGGCATGGCAGATGCCCATACCTTCGGCATTGCCCAATCCCTTGCCTTTATTCTTCCTGCTGCTGCCCGATGAGCTGCAGGACACATCGTACTTAGCCGCATCGGCCAGTATCGAAAGCTTCTCCAGTACCCGCTCGTTCATAACGCCGAAAATACTAATTTTTTTAGCGATCCCAGGCGGGCTTCACAAAGAATTAGGTGTCGTTGAACATCGGCGAAGAAAGAGGGGAATTTCTTAAACAAAGTTTCACGCAAAGGCGCTAAGAACGCAAAGCAGGAAAGCGATGCTATTGGCTGTTAGCAGAGCAGGAAAGAAAGTAACAACGTAAGCAAAATGATGAATACAGGCACAATGCTCAAGGCTAAACGTGTACAAGCCATCAGCTAACAGCTAACAGCTTCTTGCTGCTTTGCGCCTTTGCGTGAATTACGCCTCAAGCGAATACGTAACGGTGCCTGCCACTTCCGAAGAGGCAAGTCTTTTAAACCCATGTATTTCAAGAAGCTTCAGGGAACGGGTATTGGCGGGATCAAGAACAGCGTCGATGGTGCGGAGCTTCATGCGGGAGAAGCCGAAGTCGAGCACAGGGGGCAGCACTTCGTTCATTAACCCCTTGCCCTGCCATGTGGGAAGAAGCTCATAACCTATTTCGGCTTTTGAATGCTCACGGGAAATATTCCAGAGGCCGATGGAGCCAATGAGTGCAGGATCGCTGCGGAGGCAGATGGCCCAATAGACCCATTTGTCTTCCTGGACACCGCTCCTGATGGTTTGTATAAATTGCCGCGCATCTTCTATGGTTTCGGCCCTGGGGCGGTCAAGAAAGCGGTTCACCTCGCTGTCGGAGCGCAGCAGGAATATTTCCTTTTCATCACCCATTGTCAGTTGCCTGAGCCGCAGGCGCTCAGTGGAAAGCTCAGGAAAAGGAGAAAATCCGGGAAGCATGATCGTGAATGGTGAATGGTGAATGGTGAATAGGCCGTTCAAGATGGAAGATGCAAATTAATATCCAAACTTCAAGGCCGCTCTTCATTAACTTATTCTCACTCCTCCGCTCCTTGCAGGAAAATTGAACCGGATGGGTGAAAAAAATTAATAATTAAGGCTGCCTGACAAGGACCAGCTTCTACCAACATAAGCGACCTATTCACCATTCACAATCCACCACAAAAAGAAACAGCCGGCAACAAAAGCTGCCGGCTGTTGAATATGTGAGATAGGTTCTTATCAGTTCCTGATCAGGATCTGGGAAGAGGCTCTGCCTTTCCTGTCCGTAACGGAAATGATGTAGGAGCCGGGCTGAAGGCTCAGTGTGATGCCTTGTTTCGCGGAGCTGACGGTGCCGGAAGCATACTTGGTCCTGCCGGCCATGTCGGTAACCGTATAGGTAGCAGGCAGCTTGTCGCTGTCCATCACCAACTGTACCGAGGTATTAAACACCGTGGGAGAAGCCGTGAAGAAAGCCTTGGGCCCGAACTTCACCAGGTCATCGCCGCACACCACTTCTTCGCCGGAAGTATGCCTGGCCCTTACACGGTAGTACATGTAAGGAGCATCACCGGGTTCCTTGTCATCGAGCGAATAGCTGGTAACGGTTCCGTTGGTGAGATGGGGGGCAACAGTGCCTACGTCCTCAAACTGGCGGTTGTCCCTGCTGCGCTGCACCACGAAGGTCCAGTCCTTGTTGGCCACGCCGGCCTTCCAGGTAACCCTTACGCCGCCGGCAGCCGTAGCCTCCATGTCCTTCACTACCAGTTCGGGAGCGCCGATGGTTTTCACCTGGCCGTTACCGGCTACGCCGGCATCGTTGAGGCGGTTATGGTTCAGCGCAAAAGCTACCTTGGGCTTGGAGCGGAAGGAGAAGCTTGCTGTTCCTTTTTCATCGGCTGTTTTTATGTTCACACGCTGACCACCGGAAGCGGTGCTGTACAGTTCCACGTCGCTGCCCGGCACGCATCCCTTCACGGAAAGGAAATGCTGGTTCTCGATCACGTAGGAAAGCACGTTAACCGAGGGAGCCTGCTGGTTGTCGCAGGTGTTGCAGACAGGCAGGGCGCCGTTGTTCTTGTTGCGGGCAGCTTCCATTTCACGGGAGGCGTCCTGGTAGGACGTTTGTGCGAAACTCACTGAAGCGGCAAACCCGCAGGCAAACAGTAAAGTATATTTTTTCATAATTCCATTTTAACGTTAATAATCAATGCGCCATGTTCAGGGGTTTGAAGAATGCCACCTGCGCCAGGTTGAACGATTTCACGGGAGAGCAGGACGACATAACAAAGTTACTCAGATCCTGCGCTCTTCTCTGCAGGTCATTAAATCCTACCTTTCTTACGAGAGTGCCGTCATAGGTCCTGCCTGCGGGATCGCTTACATAGAACAGCCCTGTAAGGGTATTGTCCGTACCGTCCTCCAGCGCCGAGGTGGAGTCATCCCCGAAGATGTAGCTGCCGCCGTTGAATGGAGGCGTAGCGCCGGGCGCCAGTATTACATCGATGCCGGTAAGGAAGGGAGAAATGTGCGTTTTATGTGTGCCGTTGGTGGGGTTGAACACGAAGTTCAGCGTCGTCCAGTACTGCATGGGCGTACCCTTGGACACATAGTTCACATGGGTGAACACGGTGCGGGTTTCGCGGCTGTGGCAGCCTGAGCAGGTATTCTCGGAGAACTTCTGCCTGGCCTGGTCGTTTACGATGAAGCCGGGACCGGGGGCAGCAGCGCCATCCCAGAAGGCGGGCGCATTCGTTGGCGAAATGCTCCTGTAGTTCACCTTGCCGGCCTGGAAGGGCTGGCCCGATGCAGTGAGGGGAACATTCCCCGCAGTATTGCCGGCGATGATATTTGCGGCATTGGCGTTCACCCAGGTAGCCAGAACATTCAGGTCGGCGGCTGTGGCGGCGGCAAGGCGG
>DASWNB010000487.1:0-2416 GCA_036399455.1 Flavisolibacter sp.
GGAGGATGTCGTTAAAGCCGCCAAGTGACTGGTCGCTGTTGATCAGGTCTTCCAGCTTTTTCAGTTCCTGGTTGCGGTAAGCTTTTGTGAGAGCTTCCAGCTCCTTGCTGCCGCTGCTTTCGCCCTTGCCTTCGTCTTCCACGTATTTCAGCAGTTGCTTTGCCTGTAATTTGTAAGGGATGCTGTCGAAGATGCTCATCTGGAAATTCACGCTTTCCAGGCCCTTGATCTCCGTATTGCTTTTGTTTGCTTCTTCCATCACCAGTTGTTCCATGACGATCATATTGTCGCAGTCCATGTTCTGCTCCATGAGGGTGGATGCCGCCAGCATGGGCTTGTAGGTTTCCAGCATCGAGAAGGGGATCAGCCCGCCTTTTTTGTTGAAGTATTCTTTTACTTTCTGGTACTCTTCCTTTGTAAGCAGGTCGGACAGCGTAGTGTCGTTGCGCATTTTCATCTTGCCCAGGGCGCCCAGCATTTCAAACATATTATCCATGTCCAGTTCCAGGTACACCTTGTCGGCATTATGGATGGCGATCTTAAGGCTGTCGCTCAGTTGGATGTCGGTAGCGCAGATCATGTGGATGGTGCCGAAGAGATAGGAAGGCTTGGTGGTATTTTTGCCCGTGATGCGCCACAGGAGGGTATTATTGGTGGTTTGCGCAGCTCCCGTCAGCCCGAATGCCGCCAGGATGGTTAGCCAGAAGATTTTTTTCATAACACAAGTTAAAGGCAAAAGCGTTTCGCTGCGCCGCCCTGCCTGAATTTAACGCTACCGGTAAAAAACCTCGGTCCAGTGGCGGGCAAACTGCGTGCCCCAGGCAGGCTCCATCTCCGAAGGCTGTATTTGAATTCCCAACTCCTGTTTTACAGCCAGCAGCGGCAGGTTCACCCCCGCTCCCAGCCCCGCCACTATGGTTCCCTGCACCCTCGGGTTCACCTCCAGCAACAGGGCCTCTCCCTTCTCCGTTCGCTTTACCTGTATGCCGATATTGCCATGCAGCCCCAGCGCACGGATGATGTCGCCGCAGTATTCGATAATGGCTTCATCCTTTACGAACATGCCCTGCACGCTGATGCCGTTCACCATCCTGCTGCGCAGCCGGGGCAGCGCCAGCTTCATCACTCCATGATCCGCCAGGCAATCCACCGAGTATTCGTCGCCGGGCAGGTATTCGCTCACCAGCAGCTCGGGGAAAGGCTTGGAAGAAAGTATCTTGAGCGTATGCGCATAAGTGATGTAGGTGTTGTACGGCTTTTGCCCGAAAAGCTGCTCCGATTCATCTATGGAATCCGAAACGATCCTGAACCCACGGCTGCCGTTGGATGCCGAAGGCTTGAAGGTAAAGGAGCGCTGGGGATGCCCCAGCTCAAAGGCGGCATGGATAAACTCCTCCGTAGTACGCACCCTGAAGAATTTTGGAACCGGGATGCCCTTTGACTGCAGGAACTCGCAGCAGGCGGTTTTGTTATTTGCCAGGGCGATGGCTTCCGCCGGTGATACCATTACCCTTGTTCCGGCGCTTTCCAGCAGTTCCCTGTTCTGCGCCAGCGGCAACAGCTCCCTGGTCACCAGCGGCATCACCAGCCCGATAAGCTTTTCCCTGCAGATGCGGGTTATTTCCGGTATGAAATCACCACGTTCTGCCGGTGGCAGCAATTCAAAGTCGGGGTAGATGTACTGGCCCACCGCATCAGGACGGGCATCGGCAATGGTCAGCTTTACCAGTGGATCCAGCAAAAGGCACCTGATGATGCCCGCGGCTCCCGGCGCCCCGGCGCCCGTCATGAGGATGTGTGTTGTCATGGTGAATGGTCAATGGTGAATGCCGTGAATCGTCAATCGTGAATCGTGAATAGGGTCGTTTTTGGGTGGGAGATGCTTTTCTTCTGTGACAGTCTTTACTTCTTTTCGAATACTCAATATTCAACGCTCAATGTTCAATTCTCAAGTACGTGCTCCATCAAGAACCCCTTGAAAATTGAGCATTGAAAATTGATTATTGAATATTTTTTCTCTCCTTCTACCTTTCACCTTCCACCTTTGGCCTTCTACCCTACTACCGCCTCTTCCCCGTACACCTGGCTCTTGAACTTCAGCGAGGGTGAGGAAAGGAAGGGGCCGAGGCCAAGCTGGTCCCATTTTTCGTCAACAGCCCTTATGGTGGCGTCGTTGGATACGATGATGTTGGGCCAGTCGCGCTGGAAATTGTCCAGCTCCCTGGTCTTGATCGTGCCGTCGAGGCCCATGCAGGCAAAGATCTTTGAGGGGTCGGAGGTGGAGGGACGCTGCTCCAGGCTGAAATCGCGGCGGGGGTCCAGGTTGTTGCAGAAGCGCCAGAGGGATACGGCCAGGTCGGCGGCATCCACGGTGTGCTCCACGTACAGGATCATCTTTACGCCTTCTACTTCGGTC
>DASWNB010000488.1:0-3867 GCA_036399455.1 Flavisolibacter sp.
CCCACCCAAACCATCAAACAGGATTTCGGTATCGGGTCTATTGAACTTTCCTATTCCCGTCCAAGCCTCAAAAAACGCCAGGTTGGAAACGAAGTAGCGCCTTTCGGAAAGGTATGGCGTACCGGCGCCAACAACGCCACCACGCTTACTTTCAGCGAGGAAGTAACCATCGGCGGAACTAAAGTCCCCGCCGGCAAATACGGCCTCGTGAGCATTCCCGATAGGAACAACTGGACGCTCATCCTCACCAAGCAACTGGACGTTACCAGCCCCGCTGCCTACAAGCAGGAGAGCGACGTGGTACGCGTACAGGCCAAACCCGTAATGCTGACCCAGCCCGTGGAAACCTTCACCATGCAGTTCGCCAACGTTACCAACAACAGCACCGATCTCCAGCTGATGTGGGGCCCCTACTCCGTTGCGCTGCCCATTACCATGGACTACGACGCCAAGGTAACGGCACAGATCAACAACCTGATCAACCGCGACAACCGCCCCTACTTCCAGGCCGCCATGTATTACATGGAAACAGGCAAGGACATGAACCAGGCTCTGGCATGGCTCGATAAGGCCCTTGAGCAATCGCCCAACGCCTTCTGGATCCACCACCAGCGCGCCAACGCACTGGCTAAACTGGGAAAGAAAGAAGACGCCCGTGCTGCCGCCAACAAATCCATCCAGCTCGCCAGGGAAGCCAAGAACGACGATTACGTAAGAATGAACGAAGACCTCCTGAAGTCGCTGAATTAAGGAACGCCGGGTAATTAGCTTATACGAAAAAATGGTCCTCCGGGACCATTTTTGTATTGGATAACCGATAACCGACCACTGATGACCGAAGGAACGCAAGCCCGTTAATCGTTATCGGTCGTCGGTCGTCGGTCGTCGGTTGGCGGTCGCCGCTTTCCGCCTATAAGATGCAGCACTATCGCCACAAGCACCACACCGATTGCACCTATCCCATTTAGCCAGAGGAAGCCGATGCTTGAAGCTGTGTTGAGAAAGGAGTTTATGGCGGCAGGCGTATGCTTTGCCAGGAAGGGAAGTTTCGCTGTAAGCCAGGGCCACAGCGCGGAGATGATGATATAGGTTTCTACGATAACTGCGCTCCAGAACACCGCATTGGCCCTTATCTTCTTTAAATAAAACGCTACAAGGAAGATGCCCAGGATGACCCCGTAAAACAGGGAGCCCAGCACGTTCACCGATTCAATCAGGCTTTGTCCCACCTGCCCTGCAAACTGGGCTACTATGATGCAGAATACACCCCAGCCCAGCGTATACCACCTCGAAATGTTGTACTCGTCCGTTTGTTCCGTCTTCCGGGAAAAACGCTGGTGGAAATCCACTACCGTGCTGGCGGCCAGTGAATTGAGCGCCGCCGCTATGGAGCCCCAGGCGGCCAGGAAGATGATGGCTATCAGCAGGCCTTTTAGTCCCGCGGGCAGGTAATCCTTTACAAAAGAGAGAAATATGTAGTTGGTATCATTCGTATCCCTGTCGCTTACTTTCTTGCTCAGGGCCTTGAACTGCGAACGGTAAGCCTCACCCTGCTTATGAAGCTCCTGTATCTCTGAGGACAGCCTTTCTTCCCCCGCGGCATCGTTCCGGTCCAGGGCTTCGGTAAACGCGGCTACTTTCTGGCTGCGTATGTTGTTTACGGAATCGAGGCCGGTCTGCAGCTTCAGCACCGAATCTTTAAGCTGCGAAGCATGCGCCTCCTGTACCAGGGCGCTGTTGAACGAAAGAGGCGCATGGTTGAACTGGTAAAAGGAAAACACCAGCACGCCGATCAGCAGGATAAAGAACTGCATAGGCACCTTCACCAACCCGTTCATCAGCAGTCCCAGGCGGCTCTCCGTATTGTTCTGAGCCGTAAGGTAGCGTCCCACCTGCGACTGGTCCGTACCGAAGTAGGAAAGCGCCAGGAAGAACCCGCCGATAATCCCGCTCCAGATATTATAGCGGTCCGTCCAGTTGAAGCCTTTCTCGGTTGTTCCATCGGTGATAACATTCAGGCGGCCCAGCTTGCCGCCTACGTGCAGGGCATCGGTAAATCCTACGCCTTTGGGCAGCAGGTGAACGGCCATATAGGCGGCCATGAACATGGCGGCAAAGATGATGATGAGCTGCAGTTGCTGCGTATAGGCCACCGCCCTTGCCCCGCCGCTTACGGTGTAAATGATGAGCAGCCCTCCCATGAGCACATTGGTCCAGAAAATATCCCACCCGAAAAGCGAACAAAGTATTAGTGTAGGCGCATAGATGCTGATGCCTGTAGATAGCCCGCGTTGCAATAAAAAAAGAAAGGAAGTAAAAGTGCGTGTCTTCCTGTCGAACCGGTTCTCCAGGAATTCGTAGGCGGTAAAGACCTTAAGCCGGTTAAAAAGGGGAACAAAGGTGATGCAGATCACCACCATGGCCAGCGGCAACCCGAAGTAATACTGCACGAAGCGCATCCCATCGGCATAGGCCTGCCCCGGCCCGGAAAGGAATGTGATGGCGCTTGCCTGTGTACCCATGATGCTGAGCAGCACCATGTACCAGGGAAGGCTCCGGTTGGAGAGAAAATATCCTTCCAGGTTCCTGGTAGTGCGGCTCCTGTACAGGCCATACAGGACGATACCGCCCAGCACAAAAATGATCACCAGCCAGTCGGTAAGGCTCATGAGAATGCTTTAGTAAACAGGTAAAATAAGATAATGAGCACTACAAGAAAAAGAATCACGAACACATACCAGTGTGTCCAGGTTCTGAATAGAGGCACTTTTTCTTTACGATCATCTATATTCATATAACAAGTGCAGTTGTTTAATAGCTGCGAGTTGTTAGCTCCGAGTTGCGAGCCGATGTAAACGATTGTCACACCTAACGAACCTCAAACCTCAAACCTCAAACATTCAAATCTTTCACGATTCACGATTCACGATTGACGATTCACGAACTCACCACTCACCTCCTCCCCCTCCCCCTCATCAGCCCGGAACTCAACAGTCCCAGCGCCAGGCCGATTATAAGCCCGATATGTACCCGCTTGATGAGGAAGCCTATGATAACGCCTATTATGATAACGAATACGAAGGCGATGCCTGCCCGCTTGTTATCCGGCTGCCTGCTCATTAAAATGCTTTTTTCTGGTTCAGGGCAATCAGGTTGGCCAGCAGGCGGTAAGCTCCCGGTACTCCGGCAGGAAGCTGGCGGAAGAACACCAGGCCCGTGTACGTGAAATAGCCCTTCCCATGCGGCGCTATGATCAGGCTTCCCGCATCACCCTGCTCACCGGGATCGTTCATGCTGATGATGGCCTCGAACTTTGGATCGTAAGCCGTAGCATGGTAGATGCTACGCTCCTGTGTCCATCCCCGGAAATCATCCTGCGTGATCTTATTTGGAAAATTAAGAGCAGGATGGTCGGGCTTGAGGAAGTTTACCGGCGAGTTCTCGTCCGTGATGCGGTTGCGGCTGATGTTGAAATTATAAGGCCCCATCTTGGCGCGAACCGGGCCTATGTTGTTACTGGTATTGTATTGCAGGATGAGATTGCCGCCTTCTTCCACGTATTTCATCAGGCGCTCGTAATGGCGGTTCAGCCACTCGTTGGTATTGTATGCCCTCACCCCGCTTATAATGGCATCGAACTGCTGAAGGCTGTTGCGCGTAAGCTCTTTATCGCCCAGCAGCGTGACCTCGTAGCCCATCTGCTCCAGCGCTTCCGGCACCTTGTCGCCTGCACCAACAATATAGCCTATGCGCTTGCCGGAAGTGTTCAGCTTTATAGGCAGCACCTTTATCCAGTCCGTATATACATAGCTGATCCAGGGAATATGATCGTGCCTGATAGTAGCCAGCGCCAGGGCCTGGTCCTTT
>DASWNB010000489.1:0-3781 GCA_036399455.1 Flavisolibacter sp.
CAAAAAATAATATCAGGAATATAAATACGGCTACAAGAGCTATTAATGGAATAATCATAACAAATGCTTTAGGAAATACCAGATTTAAAACCATGCCGGAATGGTTTGCAGCCAAGCCATAATCTACAGCAGGGGCTGAGAGGAAAAGAGTTATTTTCATTGCACATTCCAACTATTGCTTCACATGAGACTGTTCCTTCTTTTTCTCCTTTGCTCCCCTGCCTTGCAGGGCCTGGCGCAGCAGCGCCCCAATATCATCTACGTGATGAGCGACGACCACGATGCCGATGCCATCAGCGCCTACGGCAGGCGGCTCATCCATACCCCAAGCATCGACCGGCTGGCGAATGAAGGCATGAGGTTCACACGGGCTTTCGTGGGCAATTCCATCTGCGGCCCCGCAAGAGCCACCCTGCTTACCGGACAGCACTCTCATATCAATGGCCAGAAGGACAACCGCGTCCGCTTCGACTCTTCGCGGCTTACGCTTCCAAAGCTGTTGCAGCAGGTGGGCTATCAAACGGCCATCATCGGCAAGTGGCACCTGAACTCGCTTCCCACCGGGTTTGATTACTGGAAGATATTGCCGGGGCAGGGACAGTATTTCAACACAAGGCTCATCACCATGCAAAAGGATACCGTCACTACAAAGGGCTATGCTACCGATGTGATCACCAACGAAGCGCTTGGCTGGCTGGACAGGCGCGACAGGAACAAGCCCTTCATGATGCTTCTTCACCACAAAGCGCCGCACCGATACTTTCTGCCGCCGCTTAAATACATTGAAGAGTTCCACGGTAAAACTTTTCCCGAACCGCCCACGCTTTATGCCGATACAGCAGGAAGGGGCAGTGCCTGGCGGCTCCAAACGATGAGCATCCTCAACAACATGAAACTCTGCAGCGATCTTAAAGTAGACCCGGAGCAGATAAAAGACATCCCGCACCTCCGGCCGGATTCCGCCGATATTGTTTATTACCATGCCATCATGAACCGCATACCGGCGGAGGAGCGAAGCCGTATAAAAGCCCTTTACGCCGAACGCGGACGCCTGCTTCAAAAGGAAAAGCCTTCAGGAAAAGAATTGCTGAAATACAAATACCAATGGTACATGCAGGATTTCCTGGCCTGCTGCGCTTCGCTGGACGAGAACATGGGCCGCCTGCTCGATTACCTCCGCGACAACGGCCTCGAACAAAACACGCTCATCGTCTATACCTCCGACCAGGGCTTCTACCTGGGCGAGAACGGCTGGTACGACAAGCGCTTTATGTACGACGTATCCATGCAGATCCCCCTGCTGGTGCGCTGGCCCGGCGTTATTCCCGCAGGCTCGGTAAACCATAATATGGTGCAGAACATCGACTTCGCCCCTACGTTCATTGATGCCGCGGGACAGGCCGTACCTGCCTGGATGCAGGGCCTAAGCCTGAAGAAAACACTCCGTGAGCCAAAGGCAAAACTACAGCGCGGCAACCTCTATTATCATTTCTATGAGTACAAGGCCGATCACACCGTGCTGCCGCACCTGGGCATCAGGGGACCGCGCTACAAGCTTATTTATTTCTATACCGTGGATGAATGGGAGCTGTACGACCTGCGAAAAGACCCCCAGGAACAGAAGAACCTTGCCAGTTCTTCAAAACATAAAAAAATACTCGCTTCCATGAAAGAACAGCTAAAGCAGACACGGAAAATGTACGGGGATAACGATAGAGCCGGGGAACTGGAATAGAGAAAGCTGCGAGTTGTTAGCTGCGAGACCTATAGTTCGGTAACCGTTCACAGGGCTCGTAGCTCGCAGCTCACATCTCGTAGCTGGCTGCTAAGAGGCCCAGCCCTTCCTGTCCCAGTGGTCCTTGACGATCTTTCCTTCGCGGTCTTTTATGATGTTGCGGGCATAGCGTTCGCCCTTGATAATGCCTTCCTCGTTGCGTTTGCCGATGAACATTTTTACTGCATTGCCTTCCTCGTCGGTTTGCAGGGCTATGTCCTTTGAGCCGAAGCGGAGATTCACCCAGCTCGATGGCTCAAACTTGCGGTTGATCTTTTTTATCAGCGTTTCTGCCAGTGCCATAGAAATTATCGTAAAGCAGGTATAGGGATATTCGTGCCAATTTACCAGATTTGCAGAAACTACTGCTAATGAAACAAGCCTCGTTCCTGGGCCTCTGCGCCCTCATTTTCTTTGCCTGCTCGGATTCCGGTAAGACAGGGTCAGGCAAAGCATCCGTACCAGCCGCCCCCACCAGCATGCAGCAGGTAAGAGATCGGGTCAAGACAGGTAATTACACCGTAGAGCAGGTCGGCTTCTCCCACCTGTTCATGGGTGAAGCCGAACCCGTGAAATGGGAAGATGAAATGCCCGACACCTCAAAAATGTACCGCAATTTCGTGGCGGAACGCAAGAAGCTCCGCTTCGAATTCACCGGCGACAGCACCCTGAACGTTCACACCGGCAGCGCCAGCTATCCCGGGTCCTACAGTGTAGATACATTGGTGGAAGAGGATGATGAAGAAAAGGCCAACAGCATGAAGCTGCGCATCAGCTACGCCGATCCCGAGTTCCAGTTCCCCGGCGATACCACGCTTTCTAAAATTACTTACACCTACAAGGTGCGTGGCGTGGATGAAAACAGGCTGATGCTGCAATCGCCGCATTCCTTTAACCGCAGCTACGCTGTTCTGCTGATGAAGAAAAACTGATTTGCCTGGGTTTCTGGTTTATAGTTTCTGGTTGTTTAACTGCAAAGCATACGCACTTATCCCCAGCGGCGGGAAAGAAGCGCAAAGATGAAGGCGGCCTATTCACCATTCACCACGAAAAAAGGTCCCGTTACCAAACGGGACCTTTTTTTATAAGAGAATGACTCTTTATTAGAATGCCTTCTTGTCAACGACCTTGCCGTCGGCATCAAGCTCAACGATCTCGTAACCGAGCTTCTTCACTCCGTCGATGATCTTTTGCTTGTCCCCTACGAGCAGGATGTTCAGCTTATCGGGCTGTACATATTTCTGTCCTACCTTCTGCAGTTCGGCGGCAGTGATCTTCTGCAGGATCTTGTTCTGCTGTTCAACATAGTTGGCGGGCAGGTTGTATTCCAGGATGCGGGAGATGAACTGCGCTTTCTGCAGGCCGGTTTCGTAACGCAACGCATCGCGCTGGCCGATAGCGGCTCTCATGAAAGCAACTTCCTCCTTGGTAGGGCCGGTTGCCAGGTAAGACCTGATTTCCTTCATCACTTCCACCATGGCGCTGTCGGTAGCGTCGGCGCGGATGCCGGAAGAGAATTCGAAATCACCTGTGTGCTCGTCACCGGAGAAGCCGGAACTGGCGCCATAGGTCCAGCCCTTGTCTTCACGCAGGTTCAGGTTTAGGCGGCTATTGAAGTTGCCACCCAGAACGAAGTTAGCCAGGTTAGCCTTGTAGAAGTCGCCCGTGACGTCATATTTCAGGCCGGTGGCGTAGCCTACGCGGAACTGGGACTGGGCAGCCTTGGGAACGTCAACCAGGTAAACCTTGGTCTTGTCCACGGCGGGAGTGGGGTCGATCTTGGGAAGAGTTATCTTCTTCTTGGGAAGCTTGTTCAGGAAGGCCAGCTTGGGCAGCACTTCGGCTTCCTTCATATCACCCACAACAACCACCCTGGCGTCCATGGAGGTCATGTAATTATTATAGTAGTTCTTGATGTCGTCCAGAGTAAGGGTCTTTACCGTTTCCTCTGTGCCTTGCTGGGGAATGCCCAGGATGTGGTTCTGGCCATAATTCAGCTTGGCAAAC
>DASWNB010000490.1:0-4490 GCA_036399455.1 Flavisolibacter sp.
GTGAATGGGTCGTTTGTTGTGGACGTGTGCTTCTTTAGCAGCCAATCTTTTTCTAATATTCAATAATCAATGTTCAATACTCAACGGCGTTTCCAGGTTCGGAGACCACTTGAGAATTGAAAATTGAGCATTGAATATTGGGTATTAAATACAAGCTTCTCCATAAGAAAAGCATCTCCCTCCCTAAGCGACCCATTCACGATTGACGATTGACGATTCACGCCTCATGCTCCATCAATCGTATCATCAATCTTCTCGTCCACAACATTCTTCAGCACTTCGGCAGTGATCTTGCGCAGCGGGTTGCGGTGGCGTTCGTCGTATTCGGCGCGGCTGTTGATGATGTCGAGGCATTCGAAAACTGCGGTGGTAAAGGAGGTATGGTCCGCCTTGTTCTGGCCGGCTATGTCCATGGCGGTGCCATGGTCGGGAGAGGTGCGTACGAAGGGAAGGCCGGCGGAATAGTTCACGCCCTCGCCAAAGGCAATGGTCTTGAAAGGGATCAGCCCCTGGTCGTGGTACATGGCCAGCACGGCATCAAATTGCCGGTAGGCCTGGCGGGCGAAAAATGCATCGGCGCTATAGGGCCCGAACACCAGCTTTTCGGACCTGGCGTCCTTGATGGCGGGGCGGATGATCCGCTCTTCCTCGTTGCCGATAAGGCCTTCGTCGCCTGCGTGGGGGTTCAGTCCCAGCACGGCTATTTTGGGTTTGTCAATGCCGAAATCGCGGCGCAGGCTGTGGTGCAGCAGGTTGATCTTGGAAAGAATGATCTCCTTGGTTATCTGCTGGGCCACTTCACTTACGGGCAGGTGTTCGGTTACGAGGGCCACCCGCAGCTCGGGGGAGTAGAGGAGCATCAGCACATCCTTTGCATTGGCTATATGCTTGAAGAAAGGCGTATGGCCGGTGAAGTTAAACTCGGGCGACTGCACGTTCTTCTTGTGGATGGGCGCCGTCACCACGCCCTGTATATGTCCTTCCTTCAGGGCTTCGGCAGCGGCCATCAGTGAAAGAACGGCATATTTTCCGCCCTGCTCGTTCACCTCCCCTGGAGTTACGGCCACGTCTTCCTCCCAGCAATTCAGTATGTTCACCTGCTTTGGATTCACCTTAGTAAAATCCTTTATGCTCTGGTAGTTCAGGTTTGCTTCAGGCATGGATTTCTTATAAAAATTCACCAGCTTGTTCGAGCCGAAGATCACGGGGGTGCACTGCTCCAGTATGCGGTGATCGGAAAACGTCTTGATGATCAGCTCCATTCCAATCCCATTTATATCCCCACAGGTAATGCCAATAACAGGTTTATGTTGATGCATAGATGATTGATGCATGATGATTAAAGTGTAAATGTAGCAAATTGAGAGAAGCTGCAAGTTATGAGCTTTGAGCTGCGAGAGAGAAGGCTGCAAGCGGATGACCGATAAGCAACAACCGACAACCGATATTCCCTTGCGGCTTAGCGTCCTGGCGGTAAAGTCCTCTAATTACCTTAGAAGAAGAGATGTACAATGACCGTACGGGAACGAACTCGCAGCTCGCAGCTAACAGCTCGAAGCTAAAAAAAGAGCGCCACCAGGGCGCTCTTTTGATATAAAACCTATTAACTAACTGACTATTGCCTGACCACTTTCCGGACGATGGTTTTGTCCCTGCCCTGGATCTGGAGCAGGTAAACGGCGGCCGGCAGTGATTCGAGGTTTTTGATGCCGAAGCTGTTGATGCCGGCATAGGCGGTGAAGGTTTGCTTTTTCAGCACCACTCCGTCAACCGTCATCAGCACTGCATTTACCTGCGCATCCTTACTGCTGGCCACGTCGAACGACAGCTCGCCGGTGAAGGGGTTTGCAACGTTGATCAGGTCAAAGTCCTTTACATCTGCGGTGAGCAGGATGGTGCGTGAAAATTTCTTCTGGGAGGTGCTGCTGACCATGGCTATGCGGTACCAGGTTTTTCCACCTGCCGCATCGGGGTCCCTGAAGGTATAATAGTTGGTTTCGCTTTGAGGGCGGTTCAGGCTGTTCACTGTACTGATGGTGCTGAAGTTGATGCCGTCCGTACTCTTCTGTATCTGGAAGGTAAAGGGCTCGTTCTCCTGCGAGGTGGTCCACGAAAGCAGGCCGTGGCCGCTTTGCAGCCTGGCATTGAACGAAAGCAACTGCACATCCAGCGGGAAGCCGCAATCCATCACCTGCAGGTTGATGATGCTGATGCCATCGGTAAACTGGCAGTCGCCGTTGGAAAGCTGGCTGGCGGCTGTGGCCACTACCACGCGGTAGCGGTCGCCGTTGTTGGAAAGCTGGGTCATGGCAGGAGGCACCTGGTAGCTGGTGATGTATTGCCATTCGCCGTTGGTCAGTACGGGCGTACCCACGCCGGTGGTGCCGGCAATATCATTCCAGTTGGTTCCGCCATCGGTGCTGCGCTGCCACTTATAGTGCACATAGTTGTTGAAGTAGGAGCTTACCGTATCCCTGATGGTGATCTCGTTGTTGGTGCAGGTTGTCGGGTTGAGCGTGGGCGAATACCTCATGTTGGGAAGGCAGGTAGCCACGGTAATGTCATCCAGCGCCCAGTCGTTGCCGCCGCCGCCGGGGGCGTTGTTGCGGATGGTGAGCGTGAACGAGGTTTCGTTGGCGCCTGTGATATAGGTAAAGCCCCTCTTCACCCACTGGTTGTTGGCATCCGAGCCGGTAGGCGTGGTACCGGTGTACTGGATATTACCCGTAGTATAGTAGTCGATACCGTTCACGTCGAAGGCCAGGTTGGGCTGAACGCCCGATGAGTCGCCGGGGGCCAGCGGTATGTAGCCTGGGCTGCTGGCGCCTACGCCGTTCACGTCGCAACCGCATTTATAGCAGATGTTCCTGAACCAGGCAGAAATTTCATAATAGGTGTTCGGGCAAAGGTTGGTCACCGTGTACTGGAACACCGTATCGGTTTTGTACGCCGAGTTCACCACCATCATGTAGCCGCAGGGATTACTGGGGCTTACCGGCTGGTTGATGTTGCACGGCGGATTGCCTGCAGCCGCATTGGCGGCTCCGGTATGGTCGCCGATGATATCCCAAAGGCCGAACACGCGGTAACCGCTTGCATCCGGTTTTCCCCAGGTGTTGACAGTTGTGTAAGTGGCGCTGGTATTGTTGGTGATGCCGTAGTAATAATCCCCGGGGCCGCCTCCGGTGGCAAAGGTGGCGTAAGTGTACGTGGGCGTATAGATGGTGGTGCCGCGGTTGCGTGTAAGCGGTACGCTGGAGCCCGAAGCGGGAGCGCCAAAGGTGCCGTTGCTTTCCACGCCGACGGCGTTGGTCACTGATACAGCGTTGGGACAAAGACCGGGGCTCTGGTACACGATCAGGCTGTCCGGCGTGAAGCCCACTTTCTGAAGTACGCCCGTGGCCCTGTCACGGTAGGTAAAAGCACCCGAGTTAAAATTGATCTTGGTATTATATCCTGCATATACCCTCACCCGGTAGGTGACCATGATGATGCAGGTGCTTGTATAATAGGAGGGAAGCGAAGTGTTGGACAGGTTGCCCCTTGCGGATGCAGTGGCGCCCGAGCCCATATTGATGCGTATGGCCGTATCCGTCCCGGTTATCTGGTGGCGGCTGCCCGCATCCGAGTCCCAGGCATCGGTGAACGACTGGTACACTTTGCCTTCGTTGGTGCGGGTGGCCAGTGAGCTGGCTACAAGCGCCAGGCCTGCCCCGTTCTGCAGCGTATCGTAATAGGCAAGGCTATCGATGATGTCGGCGCTGGTAGTGTTGAAGATTACGAAGGTGGCCCTCATTTCCAGGATGTCTCCCGGGTCGATGGTGCCGCCGTTCAGGCCCTTGGTGATGTTCACATAGCTCCGGCTGTATTCCACCCTGCCGCCTACCGGATCGGTAACGCAGATATTAAAAGTAAAGGTGCCTGAGCTTACCGAAGTGCCCGAAGGCGCATACACCCTTATATAATAGGTATTGCCCACGGTCAGCCCTGTGCCGCCCGGCGTGGTGGCCGTGTTGAGCGATAGCGGGGTAGTGGTGCTGGATACGCAAGCTACGGAAGTCATTGCGGCGCAGGTGCCGGAAAGTAGCTGGAGCCTGACGCCGGCGCTTCGGAAGTTCGCGCCTATGCTGCTCAGGGTGATCGTAGGGTAGGCAGTCTCCGCTACAAAGCGATACCATACATCGGGGCCGGGGGTTCCGGTACAGGTGCTGGCTACCGCAGGCAATGAAGCCGTGGCATTTACCAGTGTGCCCGCCGTATTGGTACAGGTGGTGGCGGAGTTCAGTAAAGTTGCGTTGGTGCAAAGATTATTTCCTGGCTGGGCAAAACCAGCCCCGGGCAGAAGCTGGAACACCAGCAGGCACCCGAACAGCGCGAATTTGAATCTTGTCTGAAGTTTACGTTTCATAGATGGATGGACTTGTCTTGAATCAAAGGATAATGGACAGGTAACAAAGTAACACGTGATGTGCGAAGTTTCCAATAGGACT
>DASWNB010000491.1:0-3145 GCA_036399455.1 Flavisolibacter sp.
ACCTTTGAATACCCGTAAGAAGCCTCCCGGAATCCGGCAGGCTTCTCTTTTTTGGGAACCCCGAAGACGCGAGGGACGCTAGCAGCGCAAGTCATTTCACACTTGCGCTGCTAGCGTTCTTCGTGTCTTTGTGGTTATACATTGACTTTAAAAAACGATCCCGCACCCTTGTAAGGACACGGGACCAGTTTATAGAAGAACTTACTACCCTTGACTTTCTTTGATCTTCTCGCGGATCTTGGCTTCAATTTCATCTGCCAGTGCGGGATTGTCCTGCAGGAGTGACTTAACCGAATCACGACCCTGGCCGAGCTTGTCGCCATTATAGCTGAACCAACTGCCGCTCTTTTGAACGATGGCCAGATCTACGCCCATGTCCAGGATCTCTCCAACCTTGGAAATGCCTTCGCCGAAGATGATGTCGAACTCGGCGTGGCGGAAGGGGGGAGCCACTTTATTTTTTACCACTTTTACTTTCACGCGGTTACCTACTGCTTCTTCGCCGTCCTTTATCTGGCTCATGCGGCGGATATCGAGACGAACGGAAGAGTAAAACTTGAGGGCGTTACCACCGGTGGTAGTTTCGGGGTTGCCGAACATTACGCCAATCTTTTCACGCAGTTGGTTGATGAAGATGCAGATGGTATTTGTCTTGCTGATGGTAGCGGTGAGCTTGCGCAGTGCCTGTGACATCAGGCGGGCCTGGAGACCCATCTTGCTGTCACCCATTTCACCTTCCAGTTCGCCTTTGGGAACCAGGGCGGCCACGGAGTCGATCACTACTACGTCAAGGGCGCCGGAGAGGATGAGACGGTCGGCGATTTCAAGGGCCTGCTCGCCATAGTCGGGCTGGGAGATGAGGAGGTTGTCGATGTCCACACCCAGCTTTTGCGCGTAGGAACTGTCAAAGGCGTGCTCGGCATCGATGATGGCACACATGCCGCCTTTTTTCTGAGCCTCGGCAATCACATGCGTGGCGATGGTGGTTTTACCAGAGCTTTCGGGGCCGTAGATCTCGACCACGCGGCCGCGGGGCAGGCCCCCGATACCAAGAGCGGTATCAAGACCGATAGAGCCGGTGGAAATGACCTCCATCTCGTGTTCACCCTTTTCGTTCATCATCATCACGCTCCCCTTACCAAAGTCCTTGTCGATTTTGTCCATGGTAAGCTTGAGCGCTTTTAATTTTTCGCTGTTTGACATGTTGTTTAGTTGAAGAAGTTAGAAGTATGAATCTAAAATTAAGATTAAGCGCGCCAAAGAGTCCCAATTCTTCAACGCGCCGTAAAGCTAACGAATTTAGCAAACAACCGCTAGTAAACCTTGAGAATTTCCCCACAATTTCTTGTGAATTTCCGGGGAGATTACCGCTAAGAGACCACCGGTGAACGAGGGAAAGGCCAAAGGCAGAAGGTAAAAGGCCAAAGGTCATTGCCGTTACCCGATGGTGATCGTTTGCGCTACCACCTTCCGCCTTTAACCTTTTACCTTATCGCCTTTCGCCGAAACCGGTTATATTTGTTATCCAATCAAAATGAAAATGAAAAAGATCCTCTTCTCCGCCTTTATACTGTTTGCTATGGGTGCTGCCGCCCAGGAAGCCAGCGAGATCAAGCCTGCCGCCAAAGGCGTTGTGTATGGTGAATCCATTACCGCAGAAGGCGCCGCCATCAAGGCCGCCGAGCTTGAATCAAAAATGTCCAACGGCTCCTACGAAGGAAAGGTTACCGGCAAGGTTACCGAAGTATGCAAGGCCATGGGCTGCTGGATCAGGATAGAAAAGGCCGACGGTTCTTCCCTTATGGTTAAATCAAAGGACCACGCCTTCTTCATGCCCCAGGACCTGGTAGGCAAAACCGTAGTGGTTGAAGGCTCTGCCACCATCAAGGAAGTATCCGAAGAAAAGCGCCGCCACTTCGCTGAAGATGCCGGTAAAAGCAAGGAAGAGATCAAAAAGATAAAAGGCTCCGAGCAGCAGGTTCAGTTTGTTGCAAGGGGAGTACAGGTGGTTGAGTAACAAAATGCCTGTTTATAATATAGTTCCGCCTGGCTAGTAGCCGGGCGGTTTTTTTGAGGGGATGACCGATGATGGACCACCGATAACCGAGTTCAGGGGGGTATCTTTCCTCCCATAGTCAACTAATACAAATCCAGGCTGATCCAATTACCGGCTCCCCCAGGAATGCACCTCCGCCTAAGGATTCGGTTATCGGTGATCACTTATCGGCTATCCTCGGTTATCGGTGGTCACTTATCGGTCATCCCCCTGGCACAACTTTTTCCCCTTTTCCCCCATGAGCCGATTCTTACACGCATTTGTCTTCATGTCCTGCATGGCAGTGACCGCCTGCAACAGCAATAACAGCGCGGGAGAGGCGGAAATAGTGCCGGATTCCCCAAGGCACGACGGAACCCTGCAGCAGGATACCGAAATGATTATTGTTGACACCTCTACCGCTAAGCCGGTTTCCACCAGGGCGCCGGAAGGGGTTTACCAGTCCACGCTTTCCCAGGGCAGGCGGCATACCGTTGCTTTCTATCCAGACCATACCTACCGGCTGGAGGAAGAGCAGGGGAAGAATACCACCCGCAGCCGCGGAACCTGGAAGCCCACCAACGGCACCATCTACCTGTACCGCGACCAGCTACTGGCGGGACAATACCGCTGGCGCGATGACACGCTTTTATACCTCTCCGGCCGCACCGAAATGCCCCTCGGGAAACTCACGAGCGCCGAACAGAACGATGTGTGGAGAAAAAAAGGAGGACAGGGACTGGAATTTTTTGGCGTAGGCAACGAGCCCTTCTGGAATATCGAGGTGGACGAGCAGAAACACATTGCCTTTCACCTGGCCGATTGGGAAAAGCCCATCCGCTTCAAGCCTTCCCGCCGCGTCACCTCCGGCGACAGCATCGTTTACAACACTTCCAACGACACCGCCACTCTCTCCCTTACCATCTACAACCGCTTCTGCAGCGACGGCATGAGCGATTATATCTACCCCAATAAGGTGAAGGTAATTTTCAAGAACCAGGTTTTTGAAGGTTGTGGGTTGGTTTACAGATGAACGATAACCGATTAACGCCAACCGATGACGGATGATAGGCGCTAAGTGATTGACGCCTTATTCCCAATTCCCCCTTC
>DASWNB010000492.1:0-3236 GCA_036399455.1 Flavisolibacter sp.
AAGTTGAAGGTGAAAGGTGAATGAATGATCCGTGCTTAATACTTCAGGTTGAAGCGGTCGAAGACGGCCTGGGTTCCGGCCACGCCTTTTGATACCAGGCCTGCACGAACGGCCCTGTCCCAGGGCGGCAGGTAGGCGGCATTGATAGGCTGATCGTGTACGGGGCTGAAGTCTTTGCCGTTGCGGCTCCACAGGAAGCGGATGCTCTTACCGCCTGTCACCTGCATGCGAAGCCAGGTCTTGCTTTTGGTAGCCACGGGCTTGCGGAACAGCTCCGTTTCTTTTCCATCCTTTACCTGCATCACGGTCACCACGCCGTTGTCCAGGAAAGCGGTGATGAGGTTTTTTTCATCGCCGATGGCGGATAATCCCGCAGCAGCGGACGACCTTTTGGTGCGGATCGCCGTTGTTGCCGTATAGTCGCCTTTCAGGATCTTCTGTCCCATGAAAGCGCCAATGCCGGGCAGTGCGTTCAGTTGCAGCTCGCCGCCGCCCATGCTCCAGGTGGCGTTCTGGAACACGGTGCGCTGCCAGTCCATCGAAAGCGTTCTCCCCCTGAATTCATCGCTCACCGGTTGCGCCGCCACATCGGCGCTGATGCGGCCGGGAACAAATTCTATCCAGCCGTCCGGTGTGAACCTGAATTCCATTATCAATCCCTGGCGGCCGGTGAATACGTTGGTGTTCTTATCATACGCATGGTACATGAAATAATACCTGCCGTCCTTTTCTATGGGTGTGCCGTGGCCGGGACAGATCCAGTCGCCGCCGGGAATAAGAACAGGATTCTTATTGTACTTCTCCCAGGGGCCCAGCAGGTCCTTTGCACGGGCAACGCCTCCCGCATAAGTACATCCTGCACCGCAGCAGCCCGCGCCTGCATAGAATGCATAGTAGTAATCGCCGTGGCGCATCATGGACACCCCTTCCACCAGGTTGGCTTCCCAAGGAGCTTCATTGCGGAACAGCTCCTTCTTCTCACCTGTCAAAGCCGTGCGGGCCTCGTTCAATTCCTGTATCCAGATGGGCGTAGGCTTTCCAACACTGTTGGCATCTTCCTTCCAGATCATGTACAGCTTCCCGTTTTTGTCGCGCATGGGAAAAGCATCGATGGAACCTACTTCCTGGCAAATGATAGGGCCGTGATCGGTATAAGGACCTTCAGGACGGTCGGCGCTGGCTATGCCTATGCAAAGGTTGCCGTTGCGCTTGTGCGCCGAGTAGTATATATAGACCTTGCCGTTCTCGTAGGTGATCTCGGGAGCCCAGAAATAGTAATCGGCCCATTCCGGCATCTTGTCGGGGAACACGTGGGTGACGGTTGTCCAGTTCACCAGGTCCTTTGATTTCAGGATGGGGTATGCGGGAAACCAGTTGGATGTGGTAGCCGAGGCCCAGTACGTGTCGCCGATCTTTACTACGGAAGGGTCGGGATAGTCGCCGGGCAATACAAGCTGCTGGGTATGAGCGGAAAGGTTCAGGGCAAGGGCAAAAAAGAATGCTGTGAAGAGCCTCATACTTTTTGTTTCTGGTTTATGGTTTCTTGTTTCTTGTTATTTCTCTTTCTCTTTCTGTTTCTGTTTCTCTACTGAAGTTATTGCTTTTGGGCGTTCAGTTTTTTTATCAGGTTCACTTCGTCGTGCCGGTAAGGCTGTCCGTTGGCGAAGAAGATGTCATGGAACCATTCAATAGGCTGGCTGCCGTCCGGAATCGGCGTGTCCCACGCATAGATGGTATTGCTTTTTCCAGATACGAATCCCCAGTTGATGGCGCCAATGTTGTGCCTCTTCAAAAGGGGAAGCACGTTGGAGAAGCGGCTGTTGCGTGTGCGGGCCATGTACTCGGTGCAGATAAGCGGGCGCCCGTTGGCCTTCAGCAGCTCGATGACGCGCTGGTGCCACTGCGGGTCTTCGTAGTTGTGATAGGTGATGACGTCCGAGTTCTGTAGCTGGAAGGCATTGAGCTTTTCAAAATCCCAGGCCCACAACCCTACGCTGATGGGCTGCTCGGGATTCACCGCCCTTGCCCATTCAAACACTTTGCGCAGCAGGGGCAGCGACGAATCCCTTTTGCCGCTGTTGCCCGGCTCATTATAAAGGTCCCACAGAAGTATGCGCTTGTCCGTCCGGAAGCGTGTCATCACATCCTTTACATAGCGCTCCAGCCCGGGGAACAGCGTCGTGTCGTTCGACATGGGCTGACCGGGATCCTGCACCCAGCCCGAGTTGTGCACGCCGGGTTGGGGATAGGGTTGCTTGCCTGCCTGGGGCACCCTGTTCCAGCAATCGTCAAAGAACACGAACAGGGTTTTGATGCCATTCTTATCCGCTATGTCCAGGTACTGGTTCACGCGGTTCTTGAATCCTTCGGGGTCCTGCTTCCAGGCCACGCTGTGAAGGTAAACACGCATGGTATTGAAGCCGATATCTTTTGCCCAGCCCAGCTCGCGGTTGATGGTGGTTGGATCGAAGGTTTCGGCCTGCCACATTTCCAATTGGTTGATGGCGCTGCTCGGCAGGAAGTTGGCGCCTGTTATCCAGGGCTGTTCCTTATACCAGGCATTGGCCTTTTCCACGCTCCACACCCTTCCCGGCGCAGTCGCCGCCGCGGTTTCCTTCGGCGCAGCCCTTTTTTTCTGGGCGATGGAAGGAGAGAGAAAGAGAAACAGAAACAGAGCGAAAAAAGAGAGAGTTATGTTTTTCTGCATAGAGATTTGTTTGAAGAGTCCACAGTCCACGGTCCACAGACGAAACTTTATTAAGCGGTTAGTATGATTGATGGTTAGCTGAGCCGGAAATATTCAATACTCAATGTTCAATACTCAATACTCAAGTGCCTCCTAAGAGATCGTTTAGATTGCAACACACTTGAACATTGAGCATTGAATATTGAATATTATAAAAAAGAGTGTCTGCTATCAAAACACTTCTTCCACAAAAACGGCCCATTCACGATTCACCATTCACGCCTTCACTCTCCCGAGGGCTTCTGCACTGCCGCACCTGTGGCTACGGGCTCGCCGAAGTTGGGAGTGCCGTCGGCGTTCCAGGTGAATTTCTGCATGCGCGGGCTGCGGGCATCGGTGCAGCCCTGGCCGGGGGCCGAATTGGCATGATAGAGGATCCAGTCTTCAGTACCGTCGGGTGATTTAAAGAACGAGTTGTGTCCCGGACCATACACCGAAGCCGAAGGCTTCTTGGAGAATACAGGCGAAGTGGACTTGGTCCAGTCCGCGG
>DASWNB010000493.1:0-9724 GCA_036399455.1 Flavisolibacter sp.
CTCCTGCAGAGCCTGCCTGGGGACAAATAGGCAAGTGGGTGCGCACCCCAAGGCTGAACTGGAATACCGACTCCTACAAGGCTTATATTTATAAGGGCGTGGCCTTCCGCCTCAAGTTCCCCAAAACCTACAACCCCACGGCTTCCGACGGAAAGAAGTACCCGATGCTGATCTTCTGGCACGGCCTGGGTGAAGCCGCAAATATTTACGACAACGAATACCACCTGTACCACGGTGGTAATTTCTTCAGGGAATCGGTGGACAACGGCACTTTCGACGGCTACGTGATCTGCATGCAAAGCCAGGGCTTCTGGGGCCCCGGCCATTATCTTTTCATGACGGAGATCATCGAGTACATGGTAGCCAACAACAAACTCGATCCCTTCCAGGTGGCAGCCAACGGCCTTTCCGCCGGAGGCGCAGCTTCATGGGATTTCTTCCTTACCCATCCTACTTACGTCTCCGCCAGCCTGCCCATGTCGGCAGTAGCCATTGGCTACAAGGAGCCAGAGGTGACCAACAAGATGAGGTTCACTCCTTTCTGGAATTTCCACGGCGGCCGCGACGGCTCACCCGCTCCCTCAACAGCCGAGCAGGTGCGTGATGCCATGAATGCCGCAGGAGCCCAGTACAAGAACACCCTGTACCCCGACCTGGGTCACGCAACCTGGGACAAGGCATGGCTGGAACCCGACTTCTTCCCCTTCATCAAACGATCATATTCCTCCAACCCCTGGCCGCTTTTCGGCAGGACCGAATTCTGTCCCGGCGATCCCATCAGCGCTACAATGGGCCTGGCCCCCGGCTATGACCAGTACGAGTGGCGCAAGGACGGGGCACTGATCGGCGGCGCTACTTCCAATACCCTGGTAGCCACTACGACCGGAACCTACTCCGCCCGTGTGCGCAGGGGAACCCTCTGGTCCGAATGGTCCCGCACACCCGTTGTAATAAAGATCAAGGCGCCCACAGTATCGCCCAACATACAGGTGAGCGGTATCGCCAGCCGCGTGCTTCCCGCCCTTGACGGCAGTACCAGCGTAAAGCTGGAAGTACCCGAAGGCTATGTTACACACGAGTGGCAGAAAGTAGGCACTCCCGGCACGCTCAGCACCTCCAGGACCATGGTAGCTACAAGCCCCGGCGAATACAGGGTGAAAGTAACCGAGCAGTTCGGCTGCTCCAGTGATTTCTCTACGATCTTCACCGTGGTGGATGCCAACGGCCCGAACAAGCCCGATGCGCCCATCAACCTCGCCGCCACCACGCTGTCGCAAACTTCCATCCGCCTCGACTGGAGCGACAACCCCACACCGCAGAACAACGAAACCGCCTTCGAGATATACCAGGGCACGCAATCCGGCGGGCCATACAAGATCGTGGGCTTTGCGGGACAGGATGTAAAGACCTTTACCGTAACCGGCCTGAACGCCAATACAAGATATTTCTTCAAGGTGAGGGCTGTGAACAATACGGCCGCTTCCGCAGCTTCCAACGAAGCCAGCAGGATCACCATTGCCGACAACCAGAGCCCTACAGCACCGCTGAACCTCCGGATAACAAGCTTTAACCGCACTTCCATCAGCCTGGCCTGGAGCCCCGCTTCGGACGATGTGGCTGTGACCAAGTACGATGTGTTTGTAAATGGCGTGAAGTCGTACTCCACAGCCGATACCACGTTGCTGGTGTCCGGCCTCGAAAGGACCAGGACCTACACCTTTGCCGTAAAGGCCAGGGATTTTGCAGGCAACCTTTCTCCCTACAGCAACCAGGTGAACGGACAGGCGCTTACCAACGGCCTTTCGTACAAGCACTATACATACACCGGCAGCCTGAGCGCTCTCCCGGATTTCTCTACCATGACCCCTGTAGCCACCGGCCTCGTGCCCAATGTTACCATCGCCAACAGGGTCCAGGACGACTTCTTCGGCTACCTGTGGGAAGGATTCATCAACATACCCGTAACCGGTACCTATTACTTCCGCACCAACTCCGATGACGGCAGCAAACTGTACCTGGGAGCTTTGAACGGGCTTACTTCTCCCTACAGCCATACGGCAACGCCTTTGGTAAATAACGACGGCCTTCACGCGGCGCAGGACAGGACCAGCGAGCCTATTGTCCTCACGGCGGGCACCTATCCCATAGCTATCACCTTCTATGAAGAGGGCGGCGGCGAAGGCATGAGCGTTGCCTGGAGCAGGCCCGGTATGGCAGGAGCCTTCGAGCTGATACCCAACAGCGCCTTTGCCGATTCGCCCGTAATGGACGGACTGCCTCCCGCCAAGCCCTCGAGCCTTACGGCAACGGCCGTTTCCTACAAGAGGATCAACCTGGCGTGGACGGATAACAGCAGCAATGAAACAGGATTTGAAATATGGAGGTCGCAGAGCCCCTTCACCGGGTATGTACCCGTGGGCAGGGCTGATGCCAACGCCACCACTTATGCCGACACCACGCTGAAGCCCAACAACCGCTACTTCTACCAGGTGCGTGCAATAGGCCAGTACGGACAGTCTGCCTTCGACAGGGTTGGACAGGGTATCGACTATGCTTATTATGAGCAGAACGGCCTGGTCATGCTGCCCGACTTCAACGCGCTGACGCCTGTAAAGAGCGGAAGGACAAACAATTTCAGGCTGACCATGCAGAACCGGGATGACAATTTCCAGGTGAAGTTCAGCGGAACCATCAACATACCGGCCAACGGCATATATACTTTCTATCTTACCTCGGATGACGGCTCGAAGCTGTACATCGACGGGTTTGATGCCGCCAACCTTCTGGTGGACCACGACGGCACGCATGGCTTCGTAGAGAAGTCGGGCTCCAAGAGCCTGACCAAGGGCGAGCATACTATTTATGTAACCTTCTTTGAAGCAGGCGGCGGCGAAGGCCTGGATGTTAAAGTATCCGCCCCGGGCCTGGTGAAGCAGAACATTCCCGATTCCTGGCTGGGTATCTATCACGCCAATGCTACTACGATCGCTCCCACCACAGCGCCCACACCGCCCGTGAGCCTTGTTGCCACCGCGGCAACCAGCTCCACGGTGAACGTCACCTGGCAGGACCGCTCCGGCACGGAAAGCAATTTCGAGGTGTACCGCTCCAGCGGCAACAACAGCACTTACCTGCTGCTGGCCACGCTGCCCGCGAACACCACATCGTTCACCGATACCAGCCTCTTTGCCAATGCCATATATTATTATAAGGTAAGGGCTACAAACATCGGCGGCAACTCTACCTACACCAACGAGGACAGCGCCAAAACGCGCAACAACCGTCCCGTGATCGAGGATATCTCCGGCAGGAGCGCCCGCTACGGCATCACTACCGTTCTTACGGTAAGGGCTACCGATTCCGATGGCGATGCGCTGGCCTTTACTTCGGGAACGCTGCCTCCTTTTGCTTCACTGGTAAGCAATGCAGACCGTACGGCCACGCTGACGCTGAATCCTACTTCGGCCCAGCAGGGAGTGTACGCCATCGCTATCTATGTAAGCGATCCCAATGGCGGCAGGGACACGGCACTGTTCAACCTGACCGTTAGCGATAACTACGATCCCAGCATCAATAATATTTCCGCTCAAACGATGTATGAAGGCGATGTGCTTCCCCTGGCGCTTACCGCCCAAGACCAGAACCCCGCCGACGTGCTCACCTGGAGCGTGGAGAATGCACCCGCAGGCACCACCATCACACCCGGCGCCAACAGAACGGCCACGCTCAACCTGGCTCCCGGCTATACATCATCGGGCAGCTATAATGTAACGGTGCGTGTGCAGGACGGCAAAGGTGGCATGACCACACGCCAGTTCCTGCTGACCGTAAACGACAAGGATCCCAATACAAAAGTGTACGTGCGCTTCATGAACACCGTAACGGCGCCTTCGCCCTGGAACAATGTGACCACGGCTACGGCTACCGGCTTTACGGATGTGCAGGGACTGAACACCGGCATCGGCCTCACCATGCAGCCCAATGCCTGGAATGCAGGCGGGCTGGGACCGCAAACCGGCAACAACTCCGGCGTGTACCCCGATGCAGTTCTGAAAGACTTCTACTACTTCGGAACATGGTGGCTGGCTCCCACGGCAGACATGATCGTAACGGGACTGACTCCCTCGCGCAAGTACGACCTGACCTTCTATGCAGGCAGCACCTGGGATATTGCACCGGACAACGGCTCCACCACCTACACGGTGAACGGCCAGACCGTAACGCTCTACGTGCAGAACAACACGCAGAATACGGTGACCATCAGCAATATCACCCCGGCCGCCAACGGAACCATCACGGTAACAATGGGCAAGACCGCAGGCTCACCCGCGGGCTACCTGAACGCGTTTGTCATTTCTTCCGCCTTTAACGACGGAACGGCTCCCGTGGCTCCCATATCGCTCATTGCCCAGTACAATGCAGCGCAGGGCGTGGTGCTCAACTGGCAGGACAAGGCCTACAACGAAAGCGGCTTTGAAATTTACCGCGGCACCAGTGCAGCAGGTCCCTTCAGCCTTGTAGGCACAGCCAGCGGCACCAACATAAGCAGCTACGTGGACAACACCGTGGCAGGCAACACCCAGTATTATTACAGGATAAGAGCTATCAACAGCGTGGGCGCATCGGGTTACTCCAACGTGGCGGACATCCGCACGTCCAACCGCGTTCCGCAGATACAATCCATCACCAGCGTGGTGCTGAAGAACAACGAGACCCGCACCATCAACGTAACGGCTACAGACGATGCCACGGACGTGCTGCGCCTCACCGCCAGCAACCTGCCCCAGTTTGTGACCTTTACCGACAACGGCAACGGAACCGGCGTGCTCCAGATCATTCCCAACGCAGGCTCGGTGGGTACCTACAACGACATCACCATCACGGCGAAGGACAACAGCGACTCCAGCCGCTTCACTTCCTTCAACATCACGGTTGTAGATAAGAACGTTTCATCGGTTTACCTCAACTTCACCGATGGCGGCCTGAACGCAGCCAAGCCCTGGAACAACCTCTCCGGCACACCCAGCGTGGGCAGGACGTTCACCGGCCTGAGAGACGACGGCGACAATGCCAGCAGCATCACCGTACAACTGCAGGACGGCTTCGAGGGTACTACCCAGACAGGCATGCGTCCGGGCAACGGAAAGGAGATCTATCCCGACGCGGTAATGCGTACGGCCTTCTTCGACGGCTCGACCAACACAAGACGCGTGGTGATCGGCGGGCTGAATCCTTCGATGCGCTACAACTTCGTGTTCTTCAACAGCCGCGAGGATGGAATCAACACCCTGACGAATTATACCATCAACGGGCAGACGGTTTCGCTGAATGCCTCGTACAATATCAGCAAGACGGTTCAGATCAACGGCATTGCTCCCACGGCGGGCGGCCAGGTGGTGATCTCCGTAACGAAGGGCGCAGGCGCTACTTACGCCTTCATCAACTCGCTGGTAATACAGGGTTACAACCCTGCAACGGTCAGCCTGATGAGCCCCATCAACCTGGTGGTGTCCAAGGCCGAGCGTACAGCCCTGCACCTGCAGTGGCAGGACAGGTCGGCGGATGAAACCGGCTTCGAGGTATGGCGTGCCGCACCTGGTGGAAGCTACAGCCTCGTTACCACCACGGCAGCCAATGTGACTTCGTATACGGATATCAACCTCTCAGCCAACAAGGTTTACTACTACATTGTAAGGGCGAAGAGGAATACCACGTACTCCGATTACAGCTCGGTAGCCACGGGCCGCACCTACGGCTACAGCATTTACATGAACTTCAATAACAACTATGCGGCACCTGCCCCCTGGAACAATACCAACACCATCCCGCAGATGGGCGACAAGTGGCTGAACCTGAAGGATGAGCTGGGCAACAATACCAGCGTAGGCATCCTGCAGACGGGCCAGTGGGGCGGTTTGTACGGTGGCGGACAGGGCACGGGCAATAACTCGGGCGTTTACCCCGATAACGTGCTGCTGGAAAGCTACGGCCTCTTCCCCGGCCAGACGGCCACGCTGAAGGTTACAGGCCTGAACATGACCATGAAGTACGACTTCACCTTCTTTGCCAGCGCACAGGCCTGGGGCGACGTAAACGTGGCCTACAGCGTGAACGGCAAGACGGTTATGCTGAACGCATCCTTCAACACTTCCGGTACGGTGACCATGTATGACATTGTTCCGGATGAAAATGGCGAAGTGGTGATCACGGTAGCCCCGGGAACAACCAGCTCGCAGTTCGGACTGATAGGCTCCCTGGTGATCAACGGTTATGTGCCTTCGAACGGCGTCATACCCACACCGCCTACCCATACGCAGGTGGAAACCCAGATGGTTTATGAAGCTGCGCCGGAAAGGCCCACCGTTCAGCAGGTGACTGCCTACCCGAATCCTTTCAACCAGGGCTTCACACTTGTGGTGCCTGCAAAGGACAAGGACAGGCTGGATGTGATGATCTATGACGTCAACGGCAAGCTGGTGTACCAGAAGCAGTTTGCGAACCTGTACACCGGCAGCAACAGCATCCGCATCCTGCCGGAAGGCAGCCTGAAACCGGGTGTTTACATGGTAAGGACCGTTGTCGGCGACCGCAGGGAAGAACAGATGATAAAGCTTGTTAAGCAGTAGTCATAAGGCTTAAGCCGTAAGTCTTAAGTCAAAAGTCTAAAGTCCTTTCTTAGTGCAAGCCTCTGTGTTCGAGGCACGAGGATGGCACCAGGGAAGGACTTACGACTTACGACTTGGGACTTGTACTTCCGGCCCCGCTATGGACTTTCCCCTCTTTTTTTATAATTTGGCTCTCCTAAATGTGCCCAATGGAGCAAAGAAAAACATCACCCCACGAGGTTATCATCACCATACTGCTTGCCGGTTTCATGGTTTACATCTTTCTTAAGGTCTTATTCTTCTAGCCATGAGGAGCGAGGCAGTACGGCAGAAAATACGGCCAAGGTGGTCGGTGAGCAGCTTCCTGGAAAAGGTTTTCATCCAGGAAAAGCTCAACAACGTTTTTGGCATCCTGCTGATCGGTATGATCGCGGCGGGCTTCGGGTATCTTATCGCCACCAAAACCGTTATGGGCCTCAGCCTTTTTGCACTGGTGGTGGGCTTCTTCGTGGTCATTGCCTGCATGCTTAATACGGAGCTTGGGCTGTACATCAACATACTTTACTCGTTCTTTGCCTTTGCCTTTGCGCGGCTGCTGTTCCCAACGGTGATACAGGTGGGAATAGTGACGGATATTCTCATACTTGCAACCTTCCTGAGCCTTATCGTCCGGCGGGTGAACCTGCGCAAGAGCTTCAACCAGTTTGCCCAGACGCCGGTGGTGATAGCCATCCTGCTGTATGTATTCTTCCTGCTGGTGGAACTGTTCAACCCTTACGCCCATTCCTTCGAGGGGTGGTTCCAGACCTTCAGGCGCTTCCTGGGTTCCGTGTTCATCCTCTTCTTTTCGTATAACGTATTTACCAGCTATGCCAAGATCAGGCGCTTTATCGCGGTGCTGTTCACGCTGTGCGTCATCACCGGGCTGTATGGCTGCATCCAGCAGTGGCACGGCTATTTCGATTACGAGATGCGCTGGCTGATGGCGGACGAGCACGGCTTTGCACTAATCAATATCAACGGGGAGCTGAGGAAGATATCTACGATGTCGGACCCTACGGCTTACGGCATCCTGATGGCGGCCTGCGCCGTGTTCTTTCTCATACTGGCGGTGAACCAGAAAAAGAAATTGTACATGGCCATACTTGTGGGCGGCTCCATCTTCATGCTGCTGGGCATGGCGTATTCCGGCACAAGAACGGCTAACGCGGTGCTGGTGGCAGGGATTGCCGTATATATCCTGCTGCGGCTGGACCATAAGGGCACAAGGATATTTGCCATTATAGCAGCCTTTGTTTTCCTGGGACTGCTGTATGCGCCTATTTACGGCAACGCCACGCTCAACCGCTTCCGCTCCAGCTTTGTAGGCAAGGAAGATGCTTCGTTCAACGTGCGGGAAGTGAACCGCCATTTCATCCAGCCTTATATCTACAAACATCCTATTGGCGGCGGCATAGGAACTGCGGGTGCGCAGGGGCTGAGGTTCAACCCGGGCCATTACCTGGCGGGCTTTCCGCCGGACAGCGGCTACCTGAAAAAAGCGCTGGAGACCGGCTGGATAGGCCTGGCATTTATCTGCATACTCTACTACATTACCCTTCGCTACGGCGTAAAGCATTATTTCAGGACGAGGAGCAAGCGGTATAAAATAATGTACGCGGCCTGTATCGCTTCCATCTTCTCGTTCTACCTGGCCGAGTTCCCGCAGGAGGCTATCGGGCAGATAACGGACATCGTGGTGTATTATCCATGGATTGCCATGATGCTGCGCATGAAATACCTGGATAACCAGGGCGAAGGGAATGAGGAAGGAGGGGAGCTTTTGCCCGAAAGCCGCGAAGCCGCCGTGGAATCATAAGTTTTTGGGGAGGCACTCCGTGATGGTTAGTTCTTAGATTGACCGCCAAGACGCTAAGGCGCAAGGATATTTCACGCCAAGACGCAAAGGAAAGGCAAAGAATGGGTCGTTTGAACTATAGTACTTTCCTTCATGTTTCTCTCAGTGTTCCGGCGCCTCTGTGGTTGCAATCCAGCGAAGAGCGCAAAGAGGAGGTTGCAAGCTCCCAAACCTTTAAGGCCGCCAAAGCCTTCTTTGCGCCCTTCTTATGTTCAAGCTCCGGAGAGGTGGGAACACTAAAAGAAACAGAAAGAGAAAGAGTGCGGTTCAGGCGACCATCTTCTTTGCCTTTCCTTTGCGTCTTTCCCGCCTGCTGCGGGACAAGTGCGTGGAATATCCCCGTGTCTTAGCGTCTTGGCGGTGAAATAAAATACGTACACCCTCGGGAACCCGCTAAAGAAAAAAGCGTGTAAATTAAACACGAAACAGATTCTAAAACTATCCCGGTACATTTGCCATACATGTTCCGAAACAGGTTTCCATACACACTGAAAGAAGCAGTAGTCCTGCTCCTTGCCCTGGCGGCTACGATCATCCCACTTGCTTATTTCATTTATGGTGTGCTGAAGCATACCGGCGGGGTGTTCATGTACCCGGTGGATGATGCCTTCATACATATGGAGCTGGCCCGCAACCTGGCCTTTCACGGAACCTGGGGCATCAATCCCGGCGAATTCGGCTCCGCTTCCTCGTCGGTACTGTACACGCTTTTGCTTTCCATGCTTTTCCGTCTTTTTTCCGATCATACCATTATCCCGCTTATAGTAAATGGCGTGGCGGCCATACTGCTGCTGGCAGCCATACAGCGCTGGCTGATAAGGCATAATATGAGGCCTGCCGTTCAGTTGCTGATCTTACTGATGGTGGTTTTCTTTGTTCCCCTGCCAACGCTTATCATGAGCGGGATGGAGCATACGCTTCAGTGCCTGTTTTCTTTTTTGTTTGTGTTTGGCTTTGCGGATTGGATAACCGGAGGGAGGATAACCGATAAGAGACAACCGATGACCGGATGGAGGATGAGCGATGAGGGACCACCGGTAACAGGAGAGGGGATAAGCGAAAAGGGACGACCGATAACCGAAGAGAGGCGGCCTGCCGGCCTTATGCCTTTTACCCTTCTCCTTTATGCCCTTTTAACCGCTTCCATACGTTACGAGGGGTTGTTCCTGGTGTTTCCTGCCTGCCTGATGCTGTTGTGGCGGCGCAGGTTTGCCGCTGCGCT
>DASWNB010000494.1:0-4201 GCA_036399455.1 Flavisolibacter sp.
AACTGTCTTCGCTGCTCAGGTCAAAAGTTCTTTTCAGCCAGGATACATAATTCACCAGGGACGCATCTTTGATCACCACACCCTTGGGCAGTCCTGAAGTGCCGGAGGTGTAAATAATATAGGCAGGCGTTCCGGGTGACCGTTCTGGCAGGGCCATATCCGGCGAAGCCTCGTCCGACAGGTCCAGCTCATCGAGTACCAGAGGGCGGACGTGGCTGTATGCGGCTACCATTTCCACCAGCCCGGATTCAGTAAGCACACAATCGATATGGGAGTCGGACAGGATATGTTCCAGTCTTTTCTTTGAATCGCGGGGATCAATGGGAACATAGGTATGGCCTGCTTTAAGGATAGCCATCATCGAAAGGATCATTCCAAAACTTTCGGTGTGCAGGATACCGATCCGCCGCTGGCCGCCAGCATGGCTATCGCCGATAAGGTACATGGCAAGAGCCGTTGACCTCCGGTCCAGCTCCCCGTAAGTAACTGCCTGCTCTCCGTCGTCTACCGCGATCCTGCCCGCATGTTGGAGCACCTGTTTGCGGAACAGTTCCGTAACGCTTGTATCCGCCTCCGGGAAAGACGAAGCATGGCTAAAGCCTGAAACGATTTGCCGGTATTCGCCGCCCAGGAGGTCGGCTTCGTCAACCGTTTTGGTGTGGCGGTTCTTTATGATGTCTGTTGCTACGGATGTCCATGCATGGAACAGGCATTCGATATCGCTGCGGTCAAATGAAAGCCGGTCATAGCAAATGCTTATCCTGTGGTCGGCTCCATTTTTATTTACCTGCAGCCTTATTTTCAGCGCCTGCCCGCCGGAAAGCTCGTTCAGCAAGGGCCGGGAAGAGCCCTCATAAAGATCGTGGTCCAGGTATTCAAACTGGTATGCCAGGTTATCGGAAACGAATTGCCGGTAAGCTTCATCCGTTTTCAGCGCTTCCTTATGCGTGTCTGCAAGGTCCAGCTCATTTTGGTACATCTGCACCAGGTCGGTCATCAGTTGGCCTTCGGCAATATTGAGGGACAGCGGAACCGTTTTTGAGAAGTTGCCCAGCGTATGGTAAAGCTGTTCAAAGCTCCGGCCGTGGTTCACGGAACCCAGCACGAAGGGGGTGCCGTTGTTCAGTTTCCACAGCAGCAGGTACCAGGCGGCACCCAATACCGGCTCCGGGGTTTCAAGACCCCCCAGCAGGGTTTCGAGTTCAGCGCCGGGATGAAACGACAGGGTGCTGAGCGCCGGTAGTTCCGAGGGGTTCTTTTTTTCGAGGAGCAGGTGTACGTTCCCCGGACGATGAGAAAGCCTTTCGCTCCAGTGCGCCCTTCCTTCTTCAACGTCTTCCGATTCCAGCAGTTGGTTCTGCCATTCGGAATACTGGAGATAATCGATGGCGGGTTCGGCCAGTTCCTTTCCGGCGTAGCTATCCATCGTCCTTGAAGCCAGCAGGCCTATGCTCCATGCATCGGCGCACACAGGTGATGATGTAAAGGCAATCAGGTCCTCGCCTTCTGCATTGCGGAACAGCTCTATATTCAACAGCGGTCCCTTTTCCAGGTCCAGCGCGGTGTGGCGGTTCTGCACGGCCAGTTCCACTGCCTCGGCGGTATTTGCCACTTCCGTTATTGCGAATGCCACGCGGTGTTCCGCACCGGGAACCTGCAGGGGTTCGTTGTAGCCGAATGGCTGCCTGAACCCCAGCTTGTAGATATTGCTTCCTTCCAGTGCTTTGTACACAGAAGCCTTTAGCTGCTCACCGTCCGGCTTTTCTTCACATCCGAACACGATCTGCACATTTTGCGTATGCCCCTTACGGGTATTGTACCACGCCTCCAGTTGCTGGGGCGACAGTAAGTATCCTTCCAATTGACTCATTGAGTTCAGGTTATTTTTTATAATTGATCAGGTCAGGGTATGTTCTTTCCATTTTTCTCTGCAGGGCATCGAATTCGATCTTGAAGCCGATGGGATTGGCAATCCATTCTTTTGTCATGCGGGCCACATCGTCGCTGACCAGCTTGTAATTGCCTGCCTGGCGGGCAATGATGTTGAGGCGGCAGGCCCTTTCCAGCGCCACCATGTACATAACCGCCGTTTCCACGCTTTCGCCGCAGGTAAGGGCGCCGTGATTGGCGAGTATGACCGCACTCCTGCCGTCCAGCGCTTTTGCCAGCTTCATGGAATCATCCACATCGTTTACGGGGCCGTTGAATTCCCGGTAAAGCGAATGGTTTTCGAAAAACATGCAGCAGTTCTGGTCAACAGGTTCTATCAGGCTGTCCAGCGCGGCAAAGGCCGTACCCCAGGGAGCGTGTGTGTGCACGATGCAATGAACGCCAGGGTACATTTTATGAATGATGGCATGAATGCAAAACCCGGCTACGTTCACCGGGTGATCGCCGCTGAGCACCTGCCCTTCCTCGTTCACCAGGATCAGGTTGTCGGGCGTTACTTCTTCCGATAAAAGGCCGAAGGGATTAACCCAGAACTGGTTGGAAGAGCCGGGCACCTTCAGGCTGATATGGCCGCTGATGCCGCCTTCCTCCAGGTTCAGCGCAGCCATAATGCGGTAGGCAATGGCCAGCTTGTATTTCAGGGCAGACTCCGTATTTTCCGCCTCCATCTTGCCGATGAAATGCTCCGCTGTGTTTTTTCTTGAACCGCTCACCTGCTTCTGTCCAACCAAAGGCTCTCCCGCGGCCGGTGCAGCCTGCGGGTATTCATCGGTCATGGCCACAAGGATGCTGCGCTTGCCTTTGAACGGCGTGCGGCCGTGTGAGTAGAGCATATTGTCGATCATGATCAGGTCGCCCTCCTGCCAGTCGAAAGCCAGCATAGCCTTGTCGTACGCGGCCCTGATCTCTTCCAGCGTTTCGTCCTCTATGGCGTTCCCGTTGCCGTAATAAGCATTCCTGGGCAGGTTCTCTTCGCCATAATTCTCCAGCAGGAATTCATACACCTCGCGATTGAGGTTGGTATAATGAAACAGGTGGGCCTGGTTGAACCATACCTTCTCTCCCAGTTCAGGATGCACAAAACTGCTCTGCGCCGGCTGGCTGGTCCTCAGCTCGCCGTTGTCCTTCCACTCCGGGCGGATATTTTTTTCCTGGCAATAGGCACGCACCCTGTCCTTATCTTCCGTCTGGAAGAACTGCTGCCAACTGATGTCCATCTCTTCGCTGAAGTTGCGTACGTAGAGCACGCCGTTTTCTTCAAACTTCCTGACCGTTTCGGGGCGCAGCAGCCGGTAAACTGCGCGGCTGTCGCAAACGGGTGTCTGCCCGCCCTGTGCCGCAGGTGTTTCGCAATAAAAGAAAACCTTCAGGGGCCAGTGATTGGAATAGGAATGCTCGTTATGCTGAACGATGAACTGCTCTTCAGGAAATTCAGTAGAAGAGTATATTTTTTCTTCGAGTTGTGTCCTGGGAGTGGATGGCTCCGTGTATTCCAGCAGCTCGCTGCCCGAAAGCTGGCGCACTACTTCTGAAAACAGGCTTTTCTTTGCCAGCGGCTTAAATCCGCGGAACAGGATGATACGGTCTTCACGGAAGGTTTTGTCCACCAGTTCCTTATTCGCCCCTATCCATTTTTCCAGTTCCAGTTCAGGACTGCCCGATTCCAGCACGGTGATCTGCGTATATTCATTACCCAGCCTTTTTTTCTCTACGGCTTCGGTGCGGGCTTTGGAAGTAACTACTTTGGGAGTGGTTCCCATCAGTCCTGCCAGGCTATTTTTATTCAGTGCCATTGTATCAGGTTTTTATTTTTTGAACGTTCTGCAATTTTTTTAAAAGGCTTTCCTGCATCCCCTTTTTATTCTCGCTAAGCTGTTTTTGCACCAGCCTGCCATAGCTCTCCAGCTCCGCAACGGTTTTGCCCGGGTCTTTTGAAATATCGGACAGCAACTGGGTGTAGGCCGATACGATCATCTGTATGGCTTCCCTTTTGAAGAGCGATGACCTGTATTCCACGATACCCGACAGGTGTTCGGTTCCGGTGCGCATCACCAGGCTGAGGTCGAATTTGGAATTGATCTCACGGGGTATGATCCGCTTCACTTTGAGCCCTGTCTTTTCCAGCTCTTCATACGCTTCGTCATTGGAATTATTCAATACAAACCGCGCCTGGAACACAGGGCTTATGCCAGGGATGCGTTTATAATTCAGGTGGTGCAGCAGTTCTTCAAAAGGCAGGTCCTGGTGCGAA
>DASWNB010000495.1:0-3555 GCA_036399455.1 Flavisolibacter sp.
CATCCCAGTATCAGGCGCAGCCCCTTCGAAATAAAGGGGTAAAAGCCATAGGTATAGTACCTTTCCACCCAGGCTTCGTTGAGTGAGAACAGCTTAAGCAGCAGGGCCAGGAGCAGCAGGAAAAGCAGCAGGCGGTGGCGCAGGAGGCTTCTAAGCATGGATTTAGAGGGAGAATTCGTTAAAATCCCGAGCAAATTAGCTGATTTTGAGCTATTTTCCTTTACCTTTGCAAACTCTAAAATCTGGAACATGAGCATTCGGCGGGAATATGAGATAGCTTTTGTTGGATTGAAGCCGGGTGTACATGAGTTTAACTATGTGGTTGACGACAGGTTCTTTGAAGAATACCAGGAGCAGGACTTCCGCAAGCCCGAAGCAAGCGTAAAGCTTTTTCTTGAAAAGAATAACAGCTTTATGATCCTTCGCTTCGAGATCGGCGGAAAGGCCGAAGTCACCTGCGACCGTTGCAACAGCGAACTTCCGATTCAACTGTTCGACGAGTTTAAAGTGACCGTAAAGATGACCGAGGAGCCGGACGTCATGAACGACCAGGAGGAAGACCCCGATGTACATTACATCTCCCGGGGAGAAAGCCACCTGTACGTGAAAGACTGGATCTACGAGTTCATCAACCTGAGCATTCCGATGCAAAAGACCTGTGAGTACGAGAGCATGGATGGTCCTTATTGCAACCCCGCCGCCAGGGATATTCTGAATAACCTGAATCCCGGCAGCGAAGAAAAGGAAAATCCGATGTGGAAAGGATTGGAGAAGTTTAAAGGGCTTGGCGAGTAGGAAAGCTGTTGGCTGATAGCTTTTAGCTGTCAGCCCGGTCAAAAGTCGTAAGCCTCAAGTCATAAGCCAGGGCTAATAGCCAACAGCTATAAGCTAACAGCTAAACAACAACAAACATTGTCAATTTTAATAACTGAGTTATGCCAAATCCGAAACGCAGACATTCGCAGCAGAGAAGCGCTAAGCGCAGAACGCACTACAAGGCTGTAGCTGCCACGCTTTCTACCGATAAGACCACAGGCGAAACGCATGTGCGCCACCGTGCACACGTGAGCGAAGGCAAGCTGTACTACAAGGGACAGGTAGTTGCCGAGAACTCACCCATCAAAAAGTAATATCAAAAAAACTTTTTTACAGAATCCATATCCTGCTGTTCGGCAGGATAATGGATTTTTTATTTTTGGGCACTAATGAAGATCGGAATTGATATGATGGGCGGCGATTACGCTCCCCTGGAAGCAATAAAAGGCATAGAGCAATACCTGGAAGCAGGAAAGGCCCACCTGGTACTGCTGGGCGACGAAGGGAAGATACATCCCCTGCTGGCGGAAGCCTCCCTGCCTGAAAGCTCATACACTTTGGTGCACGCACCCCAGGTGATCGATATGCACGACCACCCCACCAAAGCGCTCAAGGAAAAACAGCAATCCTCCATAGCCGTAGGCTTCCACCTGCTGGCCACGGGTAAAACAGACGCCTTTATCAGCGCGGGCAACACCGGCGCCATGCTGGTAGGCTCCCTCTACGCCCTCAAGCCCATCGAAGGCGTGCTTCGTCCCACCATCTCCACCATTATTCCCAAGGAGAACGGCGGCACCGGCCTCCTGCTCGACGTGGGGCTGAACTCTGATTGCAAGCCCGAGCAGTTGAACCAGTTTGCCGTCATGGGCTCCGTTTACGCGCAGAACATACTGGGCATCGAAAATCCCAGGGTGGCCCTCCTCAACATCGGCGAGGAAGAAGGCAAGGGCAACCTGCTGGCCCAGGCTACTTATCCCATGCTCAAGGAAAACCGGCGCATCAACTTTATAGGCAACGTGGAAGGCCGCGACATCCTGCTGGACAAGGCCGATGTAATGGTATGCGATGGCTTTACCGGCAATATCATCCTTAAGCTGGCCGAATCCCTCTTCGGCATCACCCGCCAGAAAGAGATCAACCACGAGTATTTTGACCGCTTTAACTTCGAGAACTACGGCGGCACGCCTGTACTGGGCGTTTCCAAGCCCGTGATCATTGGTCACGGCATCTCCAGGGGCAAGGCTTTCAAGAATATGATCCTGCTGGCACAAAAAATGATTGAAAAAGATATCATGCAAAAGCTCCGCGCCGAACTGGTAGCTTAGCGGATAGCTGTTGGCTGATAGCTATTAGCTATTAGCCATTAGTCGTAAGCCCCCAGCTATCAGCTAATAGCTAATAGCCAACAGCCCCTAAACGGTATCATTCATGCTGCGACTCGTATCCCTTCTTCTCCCCTGCCTGTTTTTCCTGTGCTCCTGCGCACAGGAAGCGGACAGCCTGCAACCCGTAGTTACAAAGCGGGTGCACCGCCTGGGCGATACCCGCATCACAGTTTCCCTTTCCCGCTATTCCGGCGACGGTTCCCTTGTCTTTCTTTGCCTCCACGACAGCGAACGCACTGCCGCCGAAGCCGCAAAGACCATCCTGCAGGAAAAGGGCGGCCTGCTCATCTCCATCGACAACAATGAAGAGCGCTATATAGATTTCAGGCTTTCCGGCCGCAAGCACCGCTTCGATCCCAATCGCATCTTCACCACCCCGGGTATCCGTGAAACCTTGAGGATCTTCAACTCCCACTCCGCCCGTGCAGAGCGTGAACTACGAGACTTCGCTTCTTTCCTGTTGGGCCTGCTCCCGGACAGCAGCCTTCTTATAGCCGTTCACAACAACACGGACCGCAACTACTCCATAAACGACTACCTCCCCAACGGCCGCCTTAGAAACGATGTCTTACGTGCCCACCCGAATTACGATATGGATGAGGATGATTTTGTCTTTACCACGGACAGTGCCGTATACCGCATGTATGCCGATTCAAACATCAACGTAGTGCTCCAGCACAACCGCCGGGCTACAGACGACGGCTCGCTTAGCATCTACTACGGCCGCAGGGACATCAGCTATACCAACATTGAAGCGGAACACGGGCACCTGGAGGAACAGGTACGTATGATAAGAGCACTGGTTTCACGCCAAGCCGCAAAGGGCGCGGAGCCGCACTTGTCCCGCAGCAGGCGGGAAAGAAGAGAAGAAGCGAATACCTCACGGCCTGAGTAACCCTGCATATGCTTCCTTTGCGTTTCTTTGCGTATTCTCTGCGTCCTTTGCGTTTCTTCTCCTTTGCGTCTTGGCGTGAAATCCTGGAGAATTTTAAAAGGATAACAGAAATAATTTTGGAAGGAAACTGGTGTAAGTTTAAATTTGCACTCCAATTAAAGGATGAACTCGTAGCTCAGTTGGTAGAGCAATACACTTTTAATGTATGGGCCCTGGGTTCGAGTCCCAGCGGGTTCACTGGAAATAAAGCCTTGAAGTATCGATCTTCAAGGCTTTATTGTTTTCTGAAGCACTTTACTGAAAGTACTCAGAACTATGACATAGATGAATCCATATCACAATGTCTAAATTGCTATTATTACAATTGGCCTCACCAATCACTATTATTACCAATACACCATGGAGCAGCACGACCAAAAACAACTCGATTTATTTAAAAATCTACACGATCTACAATAT
>DASWNB010000496.1:0-17190 GCA_036399455.1 Flavisolibacter sp.
CCTAAAGTTTACCATCACTATGCAGCAGCGCTTAACATAAGTTTTGTGCAACATAGTCTTTGGTGCAAAGGCTGATCTTTTTATCTTTAATAAGCAACAGGTCAAAGGCTGGACTTCAGCAATTAATATCTATGCTGCACAAAGCCCTGCTCGTTAGCTCCAATTTTCATCTGCTACTTTTTTAAGGCGTTTTGCCGCATCAATAACATCCTGTAATTCTACAGGATCACTAAAGGGATCTTCATCTAATTCTGTAACACGATTCAATTCTTTTTGCCATCTGCGCAGTTCTTCAATATACGGTTCACAGTCTACCCTCCTTAATTCATCTCCATCCAGTAGCACATCACACAAACCGTTTTTAAGCCATTGCCCTGTATGCCAGTCAGGCATCTCCACTGCCGGAAAAAGGCAAATACCGTGCATATCCATCCCCTTGGCAACTGCTGCCAATGATTCATCCATCACATCCCGGAGCCAGTCTTCACGTCCCTCATTCATACCACTGGTTTCACCAATGATCATTGGACGATGATAACGGTCCCAAACCGTTTGCAACAGATCACATAAAGGTTTTATGCGATCATCATCAGGTGGCAAAGCCTGATGCGGACCATGTTCCCGGTATTCCATTTGTCCGAAAGAATAATTATTGACACCTACAATATCCAGTATGTCGGGAGCTCCACCGAGTTCGGGATGTTCTTTACCATACAAGATATCCCATGCTAAAAAAGTATCTACATACGTTTCATCCCAGGCAGCCTGTTGCAAGTCAGGCCTGTCTTTTGGTGCAACAACCTGCACCAATGGATCAATATTCACTATTCTTGCCGCTGGCTCTACTTCTCTTATCGCTTTTATACCGGCAATGGCGGCTTTACATAAAACGACTCTTAAATTGAACCGGTCTTCTCTGGTGTTTTTATAAGGAGCTACCCATCCCCATTCGCCACCGCAGAAAGAGAAAAAAGTTATTTCATTGATTGGCGTAAAAAAATAAGGGCCCTGCAATTTCGGAATTACATATGTTGCGGCGGCTCTGCAATAATCTGCAAAGCGTTTGGTAAAATCTTCCTTGAAAGGGTCAAGATCATCAGGATATCCATAATGGCATAAATCCCAGATGGGAAGTATTTTTTGTTCATTCATTGCTTCTATCATGGGATCAATAATAGAGAAATCATATACGCCTTCCTTATCTACCAATGGCCAGGGAATTCCTTCCCGTGAAACAGCAATGCCAAGACGGCGGAGAAATGCATAATCCTGTTTAACAAACTTGTCGTGCTGGGTTTCTGCAATAAGGTTGCGGCGACCCTTATCTTTCCACAAAAACGTAGAACATTCAAAGCCAGAAATAAAAAAAGTAGGGAATATACCCGGTTTCTTTGCCATAGACATAAAGCTATTCAAAAATTAGTGCTTTCGTCAAGTAATAGAGTACCTGGCAAATAAATCATATAAAACAAAGAACGGGGAGCTAACAAATGCTTGCTGCGATAGCAACTTACAGAGCTAAGTCAAAACTAATTTTTCAATTGTGCTGTCTATCCTTATTCTAGCTGACAGACACAAAAGTCCGCTACGCACAGCAAGCAGAACCGTTGTACGCCATTAATCCTCGCCGAAGTGACCCCTAACAAGGCGATTACCCGCTCCTTAAGAGAGTCTTTAGAGAACCACCTGCGGTTGAGTAAGGTTGAAAAGAGCACTCAAAAAGAAAAGATAAGATCAGAGATCGCAAAAGCCAAAGCCGGATTTCCAATGCAAGGAGCCTGATGCTCGACAAAGAAATTGAGCCGGGAGAATACCGCGAGATGAAAAATGAGCAGGAAGAAGAAATAGCAAAGTTGGAACGGAAACTGGTTGAACTGGAGACAATGGATTCCGACCTCAGCGACCAAATCCATTTCTGTTGCGACTTCCTCGAAAACCTGCCGAAATACTACCAGGAAGCAGACCTGAAAGCCAAGCAACAAATCCTCGGTTCGATATTGGCTGAAAAATTGGCTTTTGAGGAAAATTCATATCGAACCATCAAGTTCAGAGAGATCGTTTCGCTGATATGCAGGCCCAGGAATCGTTTCAGGAACGGCAGAAAAGAAGAAAGCTTCGAAAATTCGAAGCTTTCCAATGTGGTGCGCTGTACTGGATTCGAACCAGTGACCCCTACTCTGTCAAAGTAATGCTCTAAACCAACTGAGCTAACAGCGCATTGGAGGCGCAATCTAATAAATTAACGCTTTCCACCATAGCTTTTTTCGGGTTAACCACGAAGGCGCACTTGTCCCGCAGTAAGCGGAAAAGACGCGAAGGTTCACAAAGGGAGGATGCCATCACCGGTGATGGTGTGACGATTACCGGCCTTTTCGTCTCCTTAGTTCTTTCTTGATCAAACTGAGTTCCCGGCCTGTTTGGCCGCCAACGGAGGTGTTCTCCTGGGCACGGCGCATGAGGTAGGGAATGACATCACCGATAGGCCCGAAAGGAAGATACTTGCTTACGCTGCAGCCCGCCCTTGCGAGGTTGTAGGTGATGTTGTCGCTCATCCCGAAAAGCTGGCTGAAGTGGACGTGCGGATGACTAAGCGGCAGGCCCTTTTCGCGGAGCAGTTGCGCAGCCAACAGGTTGCTGTATTCGTTGTGCGAAGCTACGATCAGGCCGATGCGGTCGAGGTGGTCCACGCAAAAGCGGACCGACTCGTTATAGTCCCTGTCCGAAGCCTCTTTACTGGGTTGTATAGGTGATGAATAGCCTTTCTCGGCAGCCCTTCTTCTTTCCTTTTCCATATAAGCGCCGCGTACCAGCTTGGCGCCCAGCAGGAAATTTCCCTTCACCGCATCGGCAAAGGATTCCTTCAGAAAAGCGAGGCGGTCGTGACGGTAAAGCTGTATGGTGTTGTAAACGATAATTCTTTGCTTGTTGTACTCTTCCATCATCAGCATGGTGAGTGCATCCACCGGGTCCTGGATCCAGCTTTCCTCGGCATCTACCAGGAAGCCTACGCCACTTTCAGCGGCGGCATTACAGATGGCTTTCATGCGTTGGTCTACACGGCTCCACTCCTCCCCTTCGGCGGGGCTTAGCTTCTGTACTGCTTCGTGGTAACGGGCAGTGAGGGAACCGGCGGCGGAAGCGTGCATGAGCTCATCCAGCCTTTCAAGGAGGGGAAAGCGTGCAAAGCCGGTCACCTTTACGCTCATGAAAGGAATGTTGGGCTGCGTGGCCGCAAAGCGGATAACGCGGATGAATTCGTCTCGGGCATGATCGAAGCTTTGTTCGCCTTCCATACCTTCCACGCCATAATCCAGGATAGCCTTTACATTGAACTTTGCCAGGTGTTGGGCAACGGGAATGGTTTCGTCGAGGGTTTCACCGCCCACGAAATGCTTGAAAATGGTGCGGCGGATAATTCCTTTCACCGGCAGCCCTACCCGGATGCTCCAGGGGGCAACCCGCGTGCCCAGCTTCACCAGCCAGGGCTTCATCATGGTAAACAGCCAGTAAGACTGCTTCAACTCCTTATCCGAATAATGTGAAAACGCAATCTCTGTATTATCAAAAGATATCTCCGGGTTCGAATCCATAGCAACCGTTTGGCACCCAAAAGTAAGGAAAGCTGTTGGCTTATAGCTGATAGCTGTTGGCTGTGCACGTTCAACCTATGAGCATTCTCATTCGAAACAAATACAATTCTTAACCGCCAGGACGCAAAGACGCAAGGGAATGTTATGCATCGGGCTTTCCATATGCTTTTTCGCGTCCTAGCGCCTTGGCGGTTAAATCAAAATTTCCATCAAGTGGAAGAGGTCCATAGGCTGGGCGAAAACAAGCCAACAGCTATCGGCTATAAGCCAACAGCTTCTCTCTTTAACCTACCTTCGCAAAAAAACACATATGCAGGTTCGAAAGCCGGGAGAGAGCTATACACTGATGACTGAGATTGTTTTACCCAACGATACGAATGTGTTCGGCAACCTGATGGGCGGAAGGCTGATGTACTGGATGGATATTGCCGCCGCCATTGCCGCACAGCGCCATTGCAATGCACCGGTGGTCACCGCATCGGTAGATAATATTTCCTTTGAAAACCCCATCAAGCTGGGCAATACCGTTCATATCGAAGCAAAGGTCACCAGGGCCTTTAACACCTCCATGGAAGTGCACCTGAAGGTGTGGGGAGAAGACTTTACCCAGCAGTATAAATACAAAAGCAACGAAGCCTATTATACGTTCGTGGCCCTCGATCCCAACCGAAGGCCCCGCACCGTTCCCCAGCTCGTCCCTGAAAATGACGAGGAACAAAAGCTCTACGAAGGCGCCCTCCGCCGCCGCCAGGTCCGCCTTATCCTCGGCGGCAAAATGAAACCCGATGACGCTTCGGAGCTGAAAGCTTTGTTTGTAAAGGGAGATGATGAGAGAAGCTGATAGCTGTTAGCTATTGGCCTTTGCATGTCAGCTATGAGCATCCGTATTTCAAACATAATAATGGCTAACCGCCAGGACGCCAAGACGCAGGATAGATATATATCAAAGCTTTCCATGTATTCCTGGCGTCTTGGCGCCTTGGCGGTTAAATCAATCTTATTTAAAGCTGAAGAAGCTCTTAGACAACAACCCATTCACGATTCACGATTGACGACTGCCGAAATCCCCACTTCACCGTTCACCCCTGCAGCTTCCTTCGTCTTCCAGTGGTGTGGTCCGGCCATCATGTATCTCTTGCTTTGCTCGATGGCATCCATTACCTGTTCCAGTATTTCCTCGGCGGGCGCCTCGTAGTCGATGCTGAGCGGTTCCTTAATGCGGACGGAAAGAAGGACGCCCTTCTTCTTGAATTTCAATCCTTTTTTATTGAAGGCCCTCCAGAATCCCTGGATGACCACGGGGATCACTACCGGGCGGCAGTGTTTGATAATATAGGCAGTGCCTTTTCTGCCAGGGGCAAAAGGCTTTGTTGTGCCCTGCGGGAAAGTAATGACCCAGGCTCTTCCCAAAGCCCGTTCGATCTTGCGGGTGTCCGAAGGGTCGAGGCCGCGGCGAACTTCAGAGCCGTCCTTGCGCCACGTGCGCTTTACCGTAAGTGCGCCGGCGAGGGTAAACAGGCGGCTGATCCAACTGCTCTTCATGGTCTCTTCGGCGGCAACATAGTAAACGCTTGTAAACGGGTTCAAAAGGTAATAAGGAACTCCCAGCCGGTTTTTCTTGCGCCACTTCACGGCGCAGAAGATGTGCAGGAAGGTAATAACGTCGGCAAAATAGGTCTGGTGGTTGGAAACGAAAAGCACGTTCCTGTGAGGCAGCTTTTCGATATGCTCGGTCCCTTCGATTTTCAGTTTGTTCACCATGGCCAGCCCGGGGTAAGTGGCCGATCCTACAATGGCATATACGACTTTCCTGACGAGTTTGAATTCAGCTAACTTCTTCCAAAGACTCATTGACAAGCAATTGAAATTTAAAGTTAAGGTGTTTAGAATTTGTTAAGGCAGGCTCTAATCTTTTTTTGAACCTTATGCAATCGCTCCACCCGGGGCATCCAGGCAAAAAATTGGACCAATGAAAAAATTCATCTTACCCGTATTCATGTTTTTGCTCGCTATAAGCGTTAAAGCACAGGACAAAAATCTCTTCCCCCGCACCTTCACCGTTACCGGCAGCGCCGAAATGGAAGTCATCCCCGATGAAATCTGCGTAATTGTTGATCTCAGGGAGTATGAAAAGAAAGGACAGGGAAAAATCACCATCGACAAGATCAAGAGCCATTTCCTGGCGCAGGCAAGGGAAGTAGGCATCCCCGATTCTGCCATCACCATCTCCTCCTACGGCGGCCATGCAGCCAATCCCTGGCAACGCAAAAAGAGTAAAAAGAATGAGCTCTTCGCCTCTATCGTTTATCATCTTACATTAAGGACCAGCGCCCAGCTCGACCAGATCGTTGACCGCCTCGATGATGACGCCACTCAAAATTTCTATATAGAACGCACTTCGCACACCCGCCTGGCCGAGTTCCGCAAGCAGCTCAAGATCAATGCCGTGAAAGCTGCCCGTGAAAAAGCCCTTTATCTTTCCGAAGCCGCCGGTGAATCACTCGGCGTAGCCGTAACCATCAATGAGCCTTCCGAGTATTTTGTTCCCGCCTACGGCGGCACCCGCACCGCCAACGTTATGCTCAGCGAATCTTCCGTAGCCGCTGCCGGTGTTGATTTCCGCAAGATCAAGCTGAGGTATGATGTGTCGGTGGTCTTTGCATTGAAGTGAAGCTGCGAGTTGCGAGATGAGGCTGCAAGCTGCGAGCTTCAAGCTGCAAGCCATTATGGAGCATGTTACACTTCGATGGCTTGCAGCTTGAAGCTCGCAGCTTGCAGCTTTCTTTTTCAAAAAAAATGTCCCGCTTGAAAGCGGGACATTGACTAAGGAGTTTATAGAAACGATTACTGCTGATCCGGTTCCTGCTGTTGCTGCTGGTTTCCTTTTTCTTCCTGCTGCAGCCTTTCTTTGATCTGGGCAAGAGCGCCCAGGTCGCCAAGGGTGGGCTTTTCCACCTTGGTTTGCAGGCTCTTGACAGCCTTCTTGGTTTTGTCGGCCTCTGCCCTTGCTTCTTTGCGGGCAGCGTCCTTCTCTTCCATTTTGGCTTGTTCCCAGATGCGGGCATGGGAAACCACGATGCGCTTTTCGTTGCGGTCGAACTCGATCACCATGAACTCGGCGGTTTCTTCTGCGCCTACGCTCTTGCCGTCTTCCTTACCCAGGTGACGGTTGGGTGCGAATCCTTCCAGGCCGTAAGGCAACTGTACGATAGCGCCCTTGTCGTCCCTGCGCAGAACGGTACCTTCATGGGTAGAACCCACAGCAAAGGTATCCTGCAGGCTGTTCCAGGGGTCTTCTTCCAGTTGCTTGTGTCCAAGCTGCAGCTTGCGGTTGTCCTTGTCGATGCCCAGGATCACCACGTCGATGTTCTCACCAACTTTCGTGTACTCGCTGGGGTGGTTGAAGCGCTTCAGCCAGCTCAGGTCGGAGATGTGGATCATACCGCCGATGCCGGTAGTCAGCTCAACAAACACGCCGTAAGGAGTGATGTTCTTCACCACGCCGGTGTGACGGCTTCCTTCGGGGAATTTGTTTTCGATGTCTGACCAGGGATCTTCGGAGAGCTGCTTGATAGAGAGGCTCATCTTCCTGCTGTCCTTGTCCAGTGTTACCACCTTGGCTTCATGCTCGTCGCCGAGCTTGAAGAATTCCTTGGCGTTGATGGGAGTATTTGCCCATGTGATCTCGGATACGTGCACCAGGCCTTCCACACCGGGGAGGATTTCCAGGAATGCGCCGTAATCTTCAATATTCACTACGCGGCCTTTAACCACCTGTCCTTCCCTGATGCCTTCAGGCAGCACGTCCCAGGGATGGGGGGTCAGTTGCTTCAGACCGAGAGAGATACGTTTTTTCTCGTCGTCGAAATCCAGCACCACCACGTTTACTTTCTGGTCCAGCTTCAGCACCTCTGAAGGGTGGTTGATGCGGCCCCATGAAATATCGGTGATGTACAGCAGGCCGTCCAGGCCGCCGAGGTCCATGAACGCACCGAAGTCGGTGATGTTCTTGACGGTTCCTTCCAGAACCTGGCCTTTTTCGAGCTTGCCGATGATAAGGGCACGCTGTGCTTCGATGTCGCTTTCGATAAGAGCTTTGTGCGATACAACGGCGTTCTTGATGGCTTCGTTGATCTTCACCACCTTGAATTCCATTGTCTTTCCTACAAACTGGTCGTAGTCGGTTACGGGCTTCACATCGATCTGTGAGCCGGGCAGGAAGGTTTCCATGCCGAACACGTCCACGATCAGGCCGCCCTTGGTCTTGGAAGTAACGGTACCGGTAACGATTTCGCCGGTTTTGTGCACTTCCACGATGCGTTCCCAGGCGCGTGTGATGCGGGCCTGCTTGCGGCTGAGGTTGAGGTTGCCGTCGCGGTCTTCTTTTTCCACTACCATTACTTCCACTTCGTCGCCTACTTTCAGGCTCTGGATGTCGCGGAATTCATTGAGGGAAACAAGGCCATCGGATTTAAAGCCGATGTTCAGAACCACGTCGGTCTTGGTGATGCCAACAACGGTTCCTTTGATCATTTCGCCGTCGTTGAGCTGTACGAATGTATTTTCATACACTTTGTCGTACTTTTCTTTTTCGTCCCTGCTGTAAGAGGCAACGTTGCGTTTGTCGATGCTCCAGTCAAAGTCGTCGTGAGCTGCAAGGGTTTCCTGTACAGGCTCCTGGGCTTTAACAGGCTCTTCGGTTGCTGTTGCTACAGGTGAATCTGAAGCTGCTTCAGTAGAAGCTGTTGGTGCTTCAGGTGAATCTGTTGGTGCGTCAGGTGAATCTGTTGGTGCGTCAGGTGCATTTGTTGTCGCTGTAGCATCTTCTGCAACGGGTGCAGCAGCCTGCTCCTGGCCTTCAGCGTTTGGGTTAACAATTTGATTTTCTTCCATAAAAATTCCCGCTGTTTTATTCGGGGCGGCAAAGATAGGAAATTACCCTCGTTCCCGGCGCAGCCGAGAGGCTGTTTTTTAGATCGCCTGCTTGCAGGCAAGATGCTGGTTTTTAGATGATTAGAGGCTTGCAGGGAAAGTTTTTTGAAGGAATTATAAAATGGCTTCTTTGCAGTGAACACATTTAACCGCTAAGAACGCAAAGGATACGCAAAGAAGCGCAAAGGATTACCACAACCAATTCCTAATTCCCAATCCCTAATTCCTTCTACCTCTTACCTTCTACCCTTCTACCCTTCTACCCTTCCCCTTTCACCTTCTCTCCCACACTCTTCGCCGCAATCCATCCGCTTGTCCATGCGTGCTGGAAGTTGAAGCCCCCCGTGATACCGTCTACATCCAGTATTTCACCCGCGAAGAAAAGGTTCGGGTGCTTTTTGCTCATCATGGTATGAGCATCCACCTCGGCAAGATTGATGCCCCCGGCGGTAACAAATTCTTCCTTGTAAGTGGTCTTACCGCTGACTTCAACTGTATAATCAACAATGTTTTTTATCAAAGCATTTTCCTGGCGCGCAGGCAGCTCCGCAAAACGCATTTCCTCTCCTATGCCCGATTCCTGCAGCAGTAACAGCCACAGCCTGTTGGGCAGCCCGCCGAAGTTCAAACCCGTAATTTTTTTGGAAGATGCAGAGCCCCGGAACTCCTGCAGCTTACTTTTTAGTGTTTGCTCGTTGAACTCCGGAAGCCAGTTTACCTGTGCCCTGAATCGGTACCCGCGTGTTTCCAGTTCCCTTGCTCCCCAGGCGCTGAGCCGCAGCACTGCAGGACCGCTCAATCCCCAATGGGTGATAAGCACCGGCCCTTCTTCCACCAGTTTGCTCCCGCCGATCTTTACTCTTGCCCTGTCCACGCTCACTCCCATCAACGCCGTTATAGGATGCTTCGGCAGGTTGAAAGTGAACAGCGAAGGCACCGGCTCCGCAATCGCATGACCCAGGTCCAGCAACCACTGGAACATTGAAGCTTTGGGGTAACCACCGCAGGCAATGCAGATGAAGTCAGCGGAAAGCTGCTGACTGTTAGCTGTTGGCTGTTGGCTTCCTATTGAAACAATGAACTTTGCGTTTTCAACCTTCACCTGCCGCACCTCCGCATTCATCCTGATCTCCACACCATACATATTGGCCTCGTTCATAAGGCAATCAATGATCGTCTGCGATGAATCCGTAACAGGGAACATACGCCCGTCCTCTTCGGCCTTCAGTTTTACACCTCTTGTCCTGAACCACTCAATCGTATCGGTAGTAAAAAAGTTATGAAAAGACCGCTTTACAAAATTCTGCCCGCGTGGATAGCGCCTGCTCATCTCGCCAATATCAAAAAGGGCGTGCGTTACGTTGCATCGCCCGCCCCCCGAAACCTTCACCTTCGACAGCAGTTTGGATGTCTTCTCCAGCAACACCACCTTCAGCCCCGGGTGCATCCTTGCAGCATTCACGGCGCAGAAAAAGCCCGCCGCACCACCGCCGACCACGATTAGTGTTTTCGTTGTTTTAATATGGTTTTCGTTCGAGTTGATGATCAGTATTCTTTATTCGAAGCTGCGAGTTGTTAGCTGCGAGCTGTGAGCCATTATGAGTGCATCATGGAGTGGCTCGTAACTCGCAGCTAATAACTCGCGGCTTTCTCCCAGCAAACTTAATGCAAGAAGAGGAGCAGATAGTTAGTTATGGAAACGAAAAAAGCCACCAGCTAACGGCTGTCAGCTAATGGCTTCTCTCGCTCGAAACGATCACTTCTTCATAAACTGCACCACCTGCTGCCCGTCTTTCGATTGGAAGACGAGGCGGTAAAGGCCTGAAGACAGTTCCCGCACGGGCAAGTTAAGCTTGTGCGTGCCTGCGTCGAGCTGAAGGCTCTTGCGGCTCAGTTCCTGGCCTGTGGAAGAAAATACCATGAGGCTGATGCGGTCAGCTTCAGGAAGACTGAGCAGGAGGTCCAGCTCTTCACGCACAGGGTTCTGCTGTAGCGTAAGCTTTGGCGTTGCCTGGTCGATGCGTACGGGTTTGATATCGGAGTACGTGGTGCGGCCGTCCTTGCCTGTGATCTTCAGGCGGTACATCATGCCCACGTTTACTTTTGGGGTGAGGTCGGTGAAGGAATACTGCATGCGGTCTGCAGCGTCCTGGACAGGCACGGTGCCGATCTTTTTGAAGCCGCTGCCGTCAACGGAACGCTCCACGTCAAAGCTTTGCGCATCCCTGTTCTGCTCCACATCCCACTTCAGGGCTACGGTCCTTCTCACCACTTCTGCGCTGAACTGCATCAGGCGCAGGGGCAGCACGGTTTCGGTACCCTGCACCCAAACCGAGAAGCTGCGGGCAGGAAGATCGACATACACCTGGCCGCTGGAATTTACAAGGGCATAAGGATGTGCCGAGTTGCCCATTACATCTGTGAAGCGGGTGCCTGTGCCAAGAGTTCCTCCCCTAGTATTGATGCCGTGATCTACCTGCAGCCTGTTAGAGCTGAAGTTGATGGCTACGATAACATCCTTGTTGCCGTTGCCTGCAAATCCCTGCAACTGGTAGACCAGCGCCTTGTCGGATGAGCCGCTGATAAAGTTGGAAGAATAAGGCGTGGAGAAGCGGTTGAGGTAATCCACGCTTGGCGAGCCGTGGATATAGTTGGTGAGCGCCGTCATGAGGCGGTTGATGTCGTTGGTCATGGGAGCCACCGAAGGATGGTAGCTGTACAATCCACCAGAAGGCGCGGGGTAGCCGTAGTAGTCGGGGTAGAATACAGTAGGCACACCCAGCTGGTTGTTGGTGAGAATGTAAGCATAAGCCAGCTTTGGATCGTTGCGAACCAGCGAGGCAAAGCCTGAGCCGTCGCGGAAGTCGTGGTTGTTTACAAAGGTGACTATGTTGAAGCCGCTCAGCCCGGATGCATCGCGCAGGCTGCCGTTGAATACATTGCGTACATCGAAGCCGCTTTCATCGCAGGCCTGGCGCAGGTTATCGCGAAGCGCGAAGTCGAATATCTTAGGCTGCACGGCAGCCAGCGTACCGGCATCCATGGCGGCCTTTACATTGTTCACCCAGCCGCTCAGTTCAGCGGTGTTTGTACCGTACCACTCTCCCACTACCATGGAAGGATCCATACCTGCTGCATGTAAATCGTCCAGCAGGTCGCCGACGAACTGAGGCGAGAAATGCTTTACGGCATCCATGCGGAAACCGCGGACACCGAGGTCCGTCCAGTTCCATTTTGTCCAGTTGGTAAGCGTATCCCTTGTGCGCTGCTGGAACTGGTCGTAATCATAAAAGAAATACATACCGTCCCAATCACCGGAGAGGTAAGTAGTGGAAGCGTTGCTGCTGTTGGGTTTGAAGAATTCGTAGTTCATCTGCCCGCGTCCGCTGGGCATATTTGAAAAGTTGGTATAGGTCTGATAAAGCACATCGTTAACGATGTCCATGCTGCGGCCCGTGCTCCAGATGCCATAAATCCGGTGATCGGAATAGGTGCTGCCGGTGTTGTTGAGATAGATGTAAAGCGTATCCCCGGCGGCATTATAATCAGAGGCGGAGATGGTGAGCTTGAACTCGTCCGTCTTGCAGCCGACGCCGTCCACGCTGGCCAGCATGTCGCGGCCAAGCTGGGTGTTATTGAAGCCTGCGCCGCAATCACCACCGCCATTGGGCTCCGCTTCGTTCTGGGCGCTCAGTCCCTGCCAGCCTGTTGTCTTTGTTTCCATGTACAATTTATAGCCAACATTAAAGAATCGGCCGTCCTGGGTTTTTGAGCTGATCTTGAAGTAATAATCACCTGCGCCATTACCGGAGGAACCGCCCAGGGGAATGATGCACCGGAAGCGATCCGAAGGAAAGGGCTCCTTTGCAGCCGTGTAATGATTGGTGATGTAGTCCTTTACTGCGGGATTCACTTCGGGGCTGCCGCCATCGCGGTGGTTGTACACCATGTCGGCCACAGGGGCAATGCCCTGTGCGGAAAATTCAGCAAGCATATTGTTCAGGGCGGTGCGGGTTCCAAGGCCGCTGGTCTGGTTACCGATGAACAGGTCTTTGGGATCGTAGCCGTTGCTGCCGGGTCCAAAGCTGGCGATAGTATGAGGGGGAAACCATATATGGGTGATACCGGCCTGCTTCAGTGCGGCGGCTTTGAGGCGAAGCGTATCCGCCCAGCTCTTTCCATCACTTGTCTTGGGATAGTCCCAATACCAGCCTTGCATGAGCACTTGCTGGGCGCAGGCCCGGCCTGCTGCCAATAAAAACAGGGGCAGTAAAAAAACACAGATCTTCTTCATTGCAGTTGTTTTGGAGGAGGGGCTAATTTAGGGAAAGATAACCGATAAGCGACCACCGATTACCGATCTTCTTTGTGCAGGCCCCCCGTCTCTAATGGTTAACCGCAAAGGCCGCAAAGCATACGCAAAGAAGAAGCCCGGTTACCGGTGGTCGTTTACCGGTTGTCCGGCTCAATACTCACTGAACAAATTCGGGTTTCCCTTTTCAGCTTCTTCAATCGGAGCATAGTTGGAGAGAATGTCTGCCTTGCCTTTCTGAACGCATACGTCGTGCTCGAAGTGGACGGAGGGCTTGCCGTCTTTGGTGCGGACGGTCCAGCCGTCGGATTCTGTAAAGACTTCTTTCTTGCCCAGGTTGATCATGGGCTCGATGGCCATTACAAGGCCTTCCTTCAGTACGGGACCGGTTCCGCGGCGGCCGTAGTTGGCCACCTGGGGATCTTCGTGCATGGAGCGGCCGAGGCCGTGGCCTACCAGCTCGCGTACCACGCCGTAGCCGTGCTTCTTTTCGGTATGTTCCTGTATGGCATAGGAAATATCGCCGAGGCGGTTGCCCGCCACCGCTTTTTCAATGCCTTTGTAAAGAGATTCCTTTGTCACTTTCACCAGTTGCAGCACTTCCGGTGAAGGCTCTCCTACCAGGAATGTATAGGCATGGTCGCCGTGGAAAGAGTTTTTATAGACGCCTACATCAACCGATACAAGGTCGCCTTCCTTCAGCTCGGATTTGCCGGGAAAGCCGTGCACCACCACATCGTTCACGGAAATGCAGGAGTTGAAAGGATAGCCGTGGTAGTTGAGGAAAGAAGGTGTTCCCCCGTTGTCGGCAATGAACTGGCCGATCAGTTTATCGATAAAAATAGTAGTAATGCCGGGCTTCAGTATTTTGGCCACTTCTGTCAGACACTGGCTCACCAGCAGGGCGCTGTGCCGCATCAGTTCTATTTCCTGGGCGTTTTTGTAATGAATCATAAGTTCGGCTGTTGGCTATTAGCTGTTGGCTGTTGGGCTAACAGCTATCAGCCAATGGCTATCTTTTAATAAACAAAACCTGGCAAGCTAGCCAGGTTTTGCAAATTTATGTTTTCTGCGCAAGATTACGTTTAACCGTAACCGGGGAAAATGCTGACATTAGTAAGAAGCCTGTGTTACGGTTCTTCCCTGTATCCTTCCGCTCTTCATCAGGCCGTCGTACTGGCGCATCAGCAGTTGGGTTTCAATCTGCTGGAGCGTATCCAGGATAACACCTACCATGATCAGCAGCGAAGTGCCGCCGAAGAAGGTAGAGAAGTTGGGCTGAACGCCGAGACGCTGGGCAATACCGGGCAGGATGCCCACGAAGGCCAGCAGGATGGCGCCGGGCAGCGTGATCTTGTCCATGATAGAACCGATGTAGTCAGCAGTAGGCTGGCCGGGCTTTACGCCGGGGATGAACCCGTTGTTCTGCTTCAGGTTGTCGGCTATCTGCTTGGGGTTGAAGATCAGGGCTGTGTACAGGAAGGTAAAACCAATCACCACCACTGCATAAATGGTCATGTACCAAACATTGGAGTGGTCCGTGAACATAGCGGCGATGCCTGTGCCGGTTGCCGTGCCTGTGAAGTTGAACAGGGTGGGCAGGAACAGGATGGCCTGGGCAAAGATGATAGGCATTACACCGGCGCTGTTCACCTTGATAGGCAGGAACTGGCGGGCGCCACCGAACTGGCGGTTGCCTACGATCTGCTTGGCATAGTTCACGGGTATTTTGCGGACGCCCTGCACCAGCAGGATACATCCCATAATGATGGCGATCAGGATGGCTATTTCCACGATGAAGATCAGGATAGAGCCGCTTCTTACCGACTTGGAGGTCAGTTCCTCCATGAACGACTGGGGCAGGCGGGCCAGGATACCCACCATGATGATGAGCGATGTACCGTTGCCAAGGCCTTTGTCGGTGATCTTTTCACCCAGCCACATCACGAAGAGGGTGCCGGCGGTGAGGATGACCACGGTAGAGATCAGGAACATGTTGGAGTAATCGGAGATCATCATAGCCGGATTGCCCCTGGCCAGGTCCTTCAGGTAATTAACATAAGCGGAAGCCTGCACCACGGTTACAGCTACGGTAAGGTAACGTGTCCACTGGTTGATCTTTTTACGTCCGCTTTCGCCTTCCTTCTGCATTTTCTGGAAGCGGGGAACCAGCACGGTCATCAGCTGCATGAAGATAGATGCAGAGATGTAAGGCATGATACCCAGGGCGAAGATGGAGGCTTGGGAAAAGGCGCCACCGGCAAAGGTGTTGATCAGTCCCAGGATACCGCTGCTAGCCGACTGGTCCAACTGCTGCAGTCCGTCGGGGTTGATGCCGGGAAGCACGATGAACGTACCAATGCGGTAGATGAAGATCAGGAGCAGGGTGAACAGGATCTTGCTGCGCAATTCTTCAATGCTCCAGATATTTTTTAAGGTCTGTATTGTTTTTTTCACAGAAGATGAAAGATTTACGGTCCTAAACAAAAAAAGACGCAGTAGCTGCGCCTTGCAATTTACTGAAAATTACTTCACTATCTCTACTGAACCACCCGCTGCTTCGATGGCTCCCTTCGCTTTTTCGCTGATAGCGTTGATTTTGAAGGTGAGCTTCGCTTTCAGTTCTCCGTTCCCGAGGATCTTTACCCTGTCTGTCTGTCCGATGAGACCGTTGGTATATAGGTTTTCGAGGGTGAACTCCTGGATGCCGTATTTTTCTACAAGCTGGTCGATCTGGCCCAGGTTGAACACTTTGTACTCGATGCGGTTGATGTTTTTAAATCCGCGCTTGGGGATACGGCGCTGGATGGGCATCTGGCCACCTTCGTGAGCCATCTTCCTTTTGTAGCCGGCGCGGCTTTGTCCGCCCTTGTTACCTTTTGTAGAGGTTCCACCATGACCGGAAGCTTCACCACGGCCTATGCGCTTTTCTTTGTGTACGGCGCCTTTTGCGGGGCGCAGGTTGTGCAATTTCATGTTGTTGATTTTTACTTAACGGGGAATCTCCCCTCGCTTTTGAATTAATGATGGATGAAAGGCAGAAGGTAAAAGGTATAAGGTAGAGACATTAGCCTTACGCCCTTCGCCTGTCACCCTGAATTTTATTTTACATCTTCCACAGTGATCATGTGCAGTACCTTGCGCACCATGCCTTCAATCTGCGGAGTGGCTTCCACTTCCCTGGAAGCGTTCATCTTGTTCAGGCCCAGGGCTTTCAGGGTTTCCTTCTGGCGCTCCGGCCTGTCGATGGGGCTTTTAACCAAAGTGATCTTTATCTTTTTCATTGCAATAAGGTATGAGGTGTAAGGTAAAAGGTATAAGGTAAGAGCCTTCTGCCCTTTGCCTTATGCCTTTCGCCTTTGTTATCCGTTGAATACTTTCTTTAAACCGATCTTCCTGGTCTGGGCCACATGTATGGGCTCACGCAGGAGGGCCAGTGCCTTGAAGGTAGCTTTCACCACGTTGTGCGGGTTGGCGGAGCCCAGCGACTTGGCCAGAACGTCCGTTATACCGGCGCTTTCCAGCACGGCACGCATAGAGCCTCCGGCGATCACACCGGTACCGTGAGCGGCGGGCTTGATGAGCACCTTGGCGGCGCCTTCCTTTGCCCACTGGTCGTGGGGAATGGTGCCGTGCATCACGGGAACCTTGATGAGGTTTTTCTTGGCGTCCTCGATACCCTTTGTGATGGCTTCCTGGACTTCCTTAGCCTTGCCCAGGCCATGACCCACCACGCCGGCTTCGTTACCCACTACCACCAGTGCGGAGAAGGAGAAGGTACGGCCGCCCTTTGTTGTCTTTACAACGCGGTTGATGGCCACGACTTTCTCTTTTAATTCAAGATCGCCTGCTTTTACTCTGTTGAAATTAGCTTTTGCCATTTTGTATGCTTAGTAGTTACGTTTATTGTTTAGATAGCTGCGAGTTGTTAGCTGCGGGTTGCGAGAAGTTCCCGCGGCTCGAAGCTCGCAGCTCATAGCTCGAAGCTTAGAACTGCAGTCCTCCGTCCCGGGCGCCATCAGCTACTGCCTTTACGCGGCCATGATACAGGTTTCCGCCACGGTCGAACACCACTGTTTCGATGCCCAGCTCTTTTGCCTTGCGGGCGATGGCCTGGCCAACGAGCTTGCCTTTTTCAGATTTGTTGACGGCTTGTGCTTTGATGTCCTTGTCCCTGGATGAAGCGGCAGCCAGTGTAACAGCGTTGTCGTCATCGATCAGCTGGACATAGATATCTGTATTGCTACGGAAAACAGAAAGGCGGGGCTTTTGCGCAGTGCCGGCAATCTTTGCACGGATGCGAAAGCGTATGTTCTGCCTTCTTGTTGTTTTTGCGTGTGTTCTCATTTGTATTCT
>DASWNB010000497.1:0-9953 GCA_036399455.1 Flavisolibacter sp.
ATGGGAATCGCTCAAGCAAACCTTCAATCCAAAAAAAGAAAGCTTCGTACTGCTCAACCCCGAGTATGATAATGAAGACAATCTTTCTACCCTGCTCAATAACTGGAGCCGTGCTCCCAAGCAGATGGAGCTTCTGTTGGCTTACCTCCACCTGCTAAGGACCCAGGGAGAAGTGACCAAAAGCGAGCTGCTCAAAAAAAGCAACGCCTCGGATGCACAACTGAAAGGACTGGTGGAGAAAGACATCCTGCGCATCGAAAAGCGGAGCGTTGACCGTATGCGCTTTGCGCCGCGGGATGTGCAGGTGGATTTCGAGCTGACGCCTGCGCAGGAGGAGGCATTTAAAAAGATAGGAGAGTGCTTCCAGGGCAAGCAGGTAACGCTGCTGCACGGCATCACCTCCAGCGGCAAGACGCACGTGTACATCAAGCTGATGGAACAATACATCCGCAAAGGCCACCAGGTCCTTTACCTTCTCCCCGAAATAGCACTGACCTCGCAGATCATCCGACGCCTGCAAAAACATTTTGGCGGGTACATCGGCATCTATCATTCCAAGTTCAGCCAGAACGAAAGGGTGGAGATATGGAACAAGGTAAAGACCGGCGAGATGAAGATCGTCCTCGGCGCCCGCTCATCGCTCTTTCTTCCTTTTCACGACCTGGGCCTCATCATCTGCGACGAGGAACATGATACATCCTACAAGCAGCAGGATCCTGCACCCCGCTATAACGGCCGTGATGCCGCCATCTACATGGCTTCGATCACCCGCTCGAAAGTGCTGCTGGGCAGCGCCACACCCGGTCTTGAGACTTATCACAATGCAAAAACGGACAAGTTCGGACTGGTGGAATTGCTGGAGCGCTTCCGCGAAGTAAAGCTGCCGTCCATTGAAATAGTGGATACAAGGGCCGTGGCCCGCAAGCCGGGTGAGAAGGTGATGTTCTCTCCCCAACTCCTTGACAGCATCCGCGAAGTCACTTCGCGCAGCAAGCAGGTCATACTTTTCCAGAACCGCCGCGGCTATTCGCCCTACCAGATATGCATGGTCTGCGGATGGATTGCACAGTGCCGCAACTGCGACGTATCACTCACTTATCACAAGCATTCCAACAAGCTCAAGTGCCATTACTGCGGCAATATCTATCCTCCGGCTGCCACTTGCGAAGCCTGCGGCAGCGACAAGCTGGTGCAGAAGAATTTTGGTACGGAAAAAATAGAAGAGACGCTGGACGCCGAGTTGGGCGGGCCCAAAGTAGGCAGGATGGATTTTGATACTATCCGCAACAAGAACGCCCATGACGTATTGATACAACAGTTTGAACAAAAGAAGATCGATGTGCTTGTAGGGACCCAGATGGTAGTGAAGGGACTTGATTTCGATAACGTGGACCTCGTGGGTATCGTGGATGCTGACGGCCTGCTGAACTTTGCCGATTTCCGCGTCAACGAAAGGGCCTTTCAATTGATGGAACAGGTCAGCGGGCGTGCGGGAAGAAAGGACGGCAAGGGCATGGTCATCATCCAGACCGTGAACCCCGGCCACCCCGTGCTGATGCACGTTGCCCGGCACGATTACGTGGGCATGTACCAGGAAGAGATTGAAAAAAGAAAGCAGTTTTTCTACCCGCCTTTCTCCCGCATCATCCACCTCCACTTCCGTCACAAGGAACGCGACGTGGTAACCGATGCCGCCCACGTGTTTGCCAACGCCCTGCAGCATGTGTATGGAAAATATATTGTCGGTCCTGCCGAGCCGGTCATCAACCGCGTCCGCAACATGTTCCTCATGGAGCTTCTCATCAAGCTTCCCCGCGATGCCCAGTTCATCGCCCAGTGCAAAAAGGATATCCTCAAGGAAACAATAAAGCTCCACTCCGAAAAGCGCTTCCGCCAGGTGGTGGTGATTCCGGACGTGGATGCGATGTAGGGAGGTTTCTGGTTTCTGGTCTCTTGTTTCTGGTTCTTTAGGTGCAGTCATTCCTCTCGTTAGTGAAGCCTCCGCGGGGGTAAGTTTCCCTGGTTTTCACCGCAAAGACGCGAAGGACGCAAAGGCATTTCACGCAAAGGCGCGAAGGAAAGGCAAAGAAGGAGTCGCTTGACTTCAGTCTTTTCCCTTTGTGTCTCTTATTGGTGTTCTCACGTCTCCGAAGTTATAACCAGCAAAGCGCGCAAAGAAAAGTCGCAAGCTCCTATAAGATTCAGGGAGCCTGCGCCCTCTTGGCGCTCTTCTCAAGTTTGTAATTCGGACACGCGGTAACACTGAAAGAAACACAAAGGGGAACAACTATAGTTCAAACGATTCTTTGCGTTCCTTTGCGTTCTTCGCGTCTTTGCGGTGAAACCAGGGAAACGTACCACTACGGAGATTCCGCTAAAGAAAGGACTAACCGCACCTAACGAACCTCAAACCTCAAACTTCAAACCTCGAACAACTTCCTTATTTCCCCGTATTCATACACCTTGAACCCGGAACTCTGTTCCTTCGCCGCATGTAACATGGCACTCGCTACCTGGTGTGCGTGTATGGGTTTGTATTTGCTGAGCTTTGATACGAAGGCAAAGGAAAGCGCCTGCATGGCGATCTGGCCTATGCGTTCGGCGGGACGTGATTCGTTGCGGTTGCCCAGGAGGATGGAGGGGCGGAAGACCGCTATGCTTTGGATGGATTGCTTTCTTACTTCATCTTCAACTTCGCCTTTCAACTTCAGGTAAAAATTGCCGGCGGAACTGTTGGCGCCAACGGAAGACACCAGCGAGAAATGCCGGCAGCCTGACAGGGCGCAGAACTGTGCGGCTCTAACGGGAATGTCGTAATCCACACGGCGGTAGGCATCCATATCGCCCTTTACTTTTTTCTGCGTGGTGCCTACGGCACAGAACACTGCATCGCTTCCGTAAATGCCTAGCCGGTACGATTCATGATCGGCGAAGTCAACCAGCTTTACTTCGGTGCGGGAACTGCTGGCTTTGAAGGGGCGCCGAACCAGCAGGCGGATGGTGCTGAAGTAGTTGTCTGCTTCCAATAACTGTAGCAGGTGGCTGCCGATAAGGCCCGTAGCCCCGATCAATGTTGCTGTTCTGCCGGTCATGTTTTTTCTGTATTCTTGCGGTTTAGTCTACGCATGCAAATTCGGGAAAATATTTCGCTCCGTCCATATAATACGTTTGGCATTGACGCCATAGCAAGGCAGTTTGCGGTGTTCAGTTCCGTTGACGAGTTGAAAGAGTTGATGGATGACCGGCAACTGTCAACCGGCAACCGATTGGTGCTTGGGGGCGGGAGCAATATATTGCTGACGGGAGATTATGAGGGGTTGGTGCTGAAGAACGAGATCATGGGAATGGAAGTGGTGAACGAAGATGAAGATCATATTTATGTAAAAGCAGGAGCAGGGGAGAACTGGCACCGGTTTGTGATGCACTGCGTGGAGAAGGAGTATGCAGGGTTGGAGAACCTGTCGCTCATCCCCGGCAATGTAGGCGCATCGCCCATGCAGAACATCGGTGCGTACGGAGTAGAGATAAAAGAAGTGTTTCATGAGCTGGAAGCCTGGCATATAGAGGATCGCACACTGCACAATTTTTCAGCTTCAGACTGCGAATTCGGCTACCGCGAAAGCGTGTTCAAGAGAAAGTACAGGGACCGCTTTGTGATCGCTTCGGTCACTTACCGCCTCAGCCGCAAGCCGCATTTCAACATCAGCTATGGGGCCATAAAGGAAGAGCTGGAGCGTATGGGTGTGCAGGAACTGAGCATCCGTGCCGTTTCCGATGCAGTCATCCGCATCCGCTCCTCCAAGCTCCCCGATCCCAAAGAAACCGGCAATGCAGGCAGCTTTTTCAAGAACCCGCTCATACCCAACGAGCAGTTCATCCCTTTAAAAGAAGCTTTTCCCAACATAGTAGCCTTTCCCGCAGGTAACGGCCACACCAAGCTGGCGGCGGGCTGGCTCATAGAGCAATGCGGCTGGAAGGGCTTCCGCCGCGGCGATGCGGGCTGCTATCCCAAACAGGCGCTCGTACTCGTTAACTACGGCAACGCTACCGGCCGGGAAGTCTTCCAACTCAGCGAAGAGATCATCGCCTCCGTAAAGAATAAATTTGGTGTGGAACTGGAGAGGGAAGTGAACCTAGTGGGGTGAATGGTCAATGGTGAATACGTGAATCGTGAATCGTCAATCGTGAATGTGGCTGGGGGATGACCGGTAAGAGACCACCGATATTCCAGGATAACCGTTAAGCGATCACCGATAACCGGGAACGATCGGTCGTCGGTTGTCGGTCATCGCTCAACTTCTCTTTTAACATTTTTCCTCTTTTCTAATTGCAGCAGTTTATTGTATGTTCGTGTCCTTAAACAAAAAACCAATTATGAGAAAAATCCTGCTTGTTTTAGGAATTTCAGTTTTCGCTATCGGTTCTGCTTCCGCACAGGGTGTGGAAAAGCAAATGAGAACATCTCCCAATGCCTCCCAGGTTTATCTTGAATTATTAGGTCCCGGCATTTTCTACTCGCTCAACTATGACGGCCGCTTCGCTAAAATGGAGAACGGCCTCGGTTTCCGCGTAGGCCTTGGCGGCGCTGGCGGCAATGGCGGCGGTTACCTGGCCGTACCCGCACAGATCAACTACCTGCTGGGCAACAATGGACAGTACCTGGAACTGGGCGCAGGCGCTACCTTCCTTACTGCCGGTGTTGACCTCCTGGACGAAGACGAATCCGGAAGCACCGTAATCGGCACTGCAACCATCGGCTTCCGCAAACAGCCTTTTGGCAAAAAAGGACTTACCTGGAGACTGGCTTTCACTCCCTTTGTAGGCGAATTTGGTTTCCTGCCCTGGGGCGGCGCCAGCATAGGATACAGGTTTTAAGACGTGAATGGTCAATGGTGAATGGTGAATAGGGTCGTTTGGAGAGTGGAGACCATTACTGTTGCGAGGGCATATTAAGGCTCAATATTCAACGATCAATGCTCAATTTTCAAGTGGTCTCCGTTTCGGAAACATCCTTGAATATTGAGCATTGATCGTTGAGTATTGAGCATTTATTTGGCTCGTACTAAAGAAATCACTGGCCGCCCCTAAGGACTGTAATCCTTCTCTTCTTTGCGCCTTTGCGTGAAACCTTACGAAAAATCATCATCATCCTCGTAAGAGCCCGAGGCCTGGATGTTGAGCATGCTGCCCATGAGGTCCTTGAACTCGATGGAGGTTTCCATGATCTTCTTGCTGATAAGCGAATAGGCGGAGAGGCCGTGCAGCACGAATTCCATCAGGAGCGCCGCTTCCTTTTCACCGGCATGGCTGAAGCTCTTCTTTATCAGCGCATGCAGTCCATCCACCTGGTAAAGCTGGTTGATCTTTTCGCGGTCGGATGTGGCGAAGAGCAGGTTCACGTGGTTGCCCTTGTCGAACCAGTTGATGATGGAGCGGTAGGGATTGTCCACCACTTCGGGGGTTTCACCCTTGCCCCTGGATCTTTTCTTCAGCGTTTCGGGATTGGGAAAGTATTGTATGAACTGCGAACGGATGGAGCGGTCGAGAAGGTTCATGGCTACCTGGTAGGGACCTTCCTGCTCGCCTTCGTACACCAGCTCTATTTTGCCGGTGATGGAGGGAATGATGCCTACAAGGTCGGAGAGCCATACCTGCGTGCTTTTTTCGCTGTGGAGGATGGCCCTGCGTTCGGCGGCGCTTACCGCGTTTTCAAATGCGGATATGGTGAGACGGGCGCTTACGCCGCTCTTCTTATCCACGAACTCGCTGCTTCTTGCTTCAAAGGCCACCTGCTCTATGAGGCGCTTCACAAGGTCGCTGACGCTTACTTTTTCTTTTTGATCGGCTTCTATATCGGCTTCCTGCTCGGTAATGGAAAGCGCATCCTCAAGGGTTTTGGGATAGTGCGTAAGGATCTGGCTTTCTATCCTGTCCTTCAGTGGCGTTACAATAGAGCCGCGGTTGGTGTAGTCCTCCGGGTTAGCGGTGAATACAAACAGTATGTCCAGCGGCAGGCGCAGCTTGAAACCTCTTATCTGTACGTCGCCTTCCTCCAGTATGTTGAAAAGAGCCACCTGTATGCGGGCCTGCAGGTCGGGCAGCTCGTTGATGACGAAGATGCTCCTGTTGCTTTTGGGAATGATGCCGTAATGGATCACTCTTTCATCGGCAAAGCTCAGGCGCAGGTTGGCAGCCTTGATGGGGTCTATATCGCCTATCAGGTCCGCAACGCTTACGTCGGGTGTTGCCAGCTTTTCGCCGTAGCGCTGGCTGCGGTGCATCCATTCGATGGGCGTATCGTCGCCTTTTTCGCTGATAAGGTCGCGGGCAAATTTGGAAAGGGGCTTCAGCGGGTCGTCGTTGATGTCGCTGCCGGCCACTACGGGAATGTATTCGTCCAGCAGCGCGGTCATCTGGCGGGCCATGCGTGTCTTTGCCTGGCCGCGAAGACCGAGGAACAGTATGTTGTGCTTGCTCAGCAGCGCTCTTTCCACATCGGGTATCACGCTGTCTTCATAGCCTACGATGCCGCTGAATGTATTTTCTTTCGACCTGAGTTTTTTTATAAGATTCTGCCTGATCTCTTCCTTGATGGATTTTGGTTGATAGCCTGCTTCTTTCAGTTCCCTGATCGTATTGATTCTTTTAATGTCCATTTTTGTTTTTACTGGTTGTTAGCTTGTCGTAAATAAATGTTTTCAGCTCCTGCAGGCAATCGTAACGCAGATACACATTGAAAGGCGCCTGTTCAATAACAAACGGGCTGTGCTCCCGGTTCACTCTTAATAGACCGTCTTCCTTTTGCCGCTTTCAAAATCCTTGAAGATAAAGGCGCCCAGGCGGTCCAGCGCGGCAAAGAAGGCCTTACCGTTATTGGTTTCGGTAAATTCCTGTACAAAGCGCTGCAGGTAAGGGTCGGTGGCGATCATAAAGGTGGTGATGGGTATCTTGAGCTTCTTGCATTGCGCCGCCAGGTTGAGGCAGCGTGCCGTGATCTTGCGGTCCAGCCCGAAGCTGTTCTTGTAGTATTTCCTTCCTACTTTCAGGCAGGTGGGCTTGCCGTCGGTGATCATGAAGATCTGCTTGTTCGGGTTTTTGCGCCTCCGCAGGATGTCCATCGCCAGCTCAAGTCCTGCCACGGTGTTGGTATGGTAGGGACCTACCTGCAGGTAGGGGAGATCCTTTATCTCCACGGGCCATGCGTCATTGCCAAACACCACTATGTCCAGCGTGTCTTTGGGGTATTTCGTGGTGATGAGCTCACTAAGTGCCATGGCTACTTTCTTGGCAGGCGTGATGCGGTCCTCGCCGTAAAGGATCATGGAGTGGGAGATGTCGATCATCAGCACGGTGGAGGTCTGCGCCTTGAAGTCGGTTTCGCGGATGGAGAGGTCGTCCTCCTGCATCCTGAAATCATCGAGGCCGTGGTTGATCTGTGCGTTGCGTATGGATTCGGTGAAGTCGATCTGCTCCAGCATGTCGCCGAACTGGAAGGGCCTGGAGTCGGGACTGATCTCATCGCCCATACCGGGCTTGAAGGTCTGGTGCTCGCCGCTCTTTGTTTTTTTAAGCTTGCCGAATATTTCTTCGAGGCTTCTTTTGCGGATGCCCTGTTCTGTTTTTGGAGTGATCTTTATTTCGCTGTTTTGCTCGTCGCCGGTGATGTAGCCTTTTTCCTTCAGGTCTTCGATAAAGTCGCCCATCCCGTACTCTTCGTTCGTCAGTTCGTATTCGCGGTCCAACTGGTTCAGCCACTGAAGCGCTTCCGAAACCTCGCCGCTGGTATAGGTAAGCAATTGCATAAAAACATCCAGCAGTTGTTCAAAAGCACTCTTGCCATTCGCGGAAGGATCGAACCGTGAGAAATTAAATCCAATCATACCTGTAAGCTACAATAATTATGCTGTTTTGAGAGGCAGAGGAAGTTAAGGTTTGAGGTTTGAAGCTTGAGGTTTGAGGTTAGTTGTAACAGTCCTTGTCTTTGTGCAGTCGCGTGCCGTTGTTCCCCGGTTAAACATAAACACACAGCGTTGCGGAGCTCACTAAAGCAGGGAATAGTACACCTAACGAACCTCAAACCTCAAACCTCAAACTTCAAACCTCAAACAAAGAACCCTCACAGTGTGAGGGCTCTTTGTTTTAAATTATCTGCTCGTGTCCGTACCTGTTCTTGGCAGTTCCGTCGGCGGAGGCTGGGGCGTGGAGTAGAATTTCTCCATGTTGTCCAGTATCTGCAGCAGCTCATCGTTACGCCTGGCATCGAAGGCCAGTTGGTTGTAAGCGGTGGGCTTTTCCCGGCTCAGGTAAGTGTAATAGTTCCTTTGATCGGTGAGGTCCTTGCGGATGGCCGTCTTCAGCTTGTTGGCAAGCTCCGTATGGCCCGCTTTGTAAGCTGCATCCAGGTAAAGCATTACCGCTACCTGGTTGTGCATGCCGCCTCTGCCGCTCACCATGGCGTAGGGGAGGGCTTCGGGGGAGATCAGTTTCTCGCTTTGGTTCAGTACGTTCACCGCTTCGGGCTTTTTGTTTTCATCGGCCAGGTTCAGCGCTGTTTCTGCAAAAGCAGATCGTACGGTCAGCAGGTGCCTGCGGTTTTCCTCGTCAAAATAAATTCCCTGCTTGTTGGCGCCGCCGGAACCGAACTTCATCACGATCTCATCCATCCGCTCACTGACCGATACGCCTCTTTGCGTACGTGTGGATGCATAAGGCACCAGGCGGTACACCAGTCCCTCCTTGCGCAGGTACTGTCCGAAGCCCAGGCTGCCGTAAGGATGCGTGAAGTAGATGGGACGCTGCCAGTTGGTGGAAGCAATCACGCTCAGTATGGTGATCTCGTCCAGGGTCATGATGTTCTTTCCTTCGGGCAGTTCAAAGCTGATCTGGGGCATCGGCGTATCGCCGGGCTCTGCCAGCGTGTCCGTAACCGCCCTGTTCACCGGCACGGTGAAGCGCTTCACGGGGAAGCTTTGTATGGGGCCCGGGCGGCCGCCGATCACATTTTTGAACACATCCATCAGGTCGTAGGCACGGTCTTCCTGTCCCGCCCTGCTGTATTGTATGTAGCCTACGCCCCTCAGTTGGTCGGGGGTGAAGATCACGTCGAGGGGAGCACTTTGGTTCACCTTGTAGCGAAGTTGGTTCACGTACCATTCGATACCCAGCAGGCTGGTGTTTATAATACGTATGTCGGGGCGGACGCCTTCCACTTCCTGGGCGTACCAGAGAGGATAGGTGTCGTTATCGCCGAAGGTGAATACAATTGAATTGGGTGCGCAGCCCATCAGGTAGTTCTTGGCCATGTCGGGCGCCAGCGTTTTGCGGCTCCGGTCGTGATCATCCCATTCCTGCCAGCCCATGACCACCGGCGTAATCATGCACAGCGCAAAAGAAGCGATGGTAGCGTTACGGAATTTTCCTCCTCCCGAAACAGACCGCACCACGAAATAAATGAGTGCGGCTACACCGGTGACAAAGAGCGCCGACAGGACGGAGCTCAGCAGCGCGCCGCCGTTCATGTTGTTGGCAGTACTCAGCAGGAAGATCACCAGTGAGCCTGCGCCTGTATAGAGCAGCACGTTCTGCACGGTGGTCTTGTCTTCCCGTTCGCGGGCCATCCGCACAAAGGCGGGTACCGCAAGACCTATCCATATGGCAAAGGCATAGAATGATCCCACGTAGGCATAGTCGCGTTCGCGGGGCTGGTTGCCCGGCTGGTTCAGGTAAACCACAATGGCAAGACCGGTAAAGAAGAAGAGCAGGAAGGTTACTATCCAGTCCTTGCGGTTCTTCAGGAAGTGGTAAACGCATCCCACCATGCCCAGGATAAAGGGAAGGAGGAAGAGCTTGTTGTTAGCCTTGTTATCTGCAATGCTTGCGGGTATCTGTCCCTGGTCGCCCAGGCGGGGATTGTCGATAAATGGAACGCCTGATATATAGTTACCGTCCCTCAC
>DASWNB010000498.1:0-1522 GCA_036399455.1 Flavisolibacter sp.
GGTTTTTTTTCATTGCGGAGGCAAAGGTACGGGGAGTTTGAGGTTTGAGGTTAAGTGTAACACTCCTTCCCTTTGTGCAGCCATCGTGCCTTTGCGCCTTAGTGGTTCCCCTGCTCGCAGCCCGCAACTAACAACTCACCGCTAAAACTTAATCCAGATCATTTTCGGAACCATTTCTACAAGGCTGAACGTGAACAAGCTAAAAGCTATCAGCTAAAAGCCATCAGCTTCGCTTGAACATCAGCCGTTTTCGTAGTACTTTACAGCTGATTGAAGAAGCAATATCCATTTATAGCCTATCTGCGAGGGATTTTTTATTCGTTACCCGTGCAACTGCTTTTCCTGCACTTCAGGAAATACCAGGTATTTCTTATTTTCTGGTTTGTGATGTTCAGCGTGGTGAACGGCACCTTTATGAAAAGCTTCGGCGCCGATGCCCTTTTCCTGTCCCCTGAATACCTGGGGAACGTTAATTCGCTCAGTGCCGCCATCATGGGTATGTCCATAGGCGTTTTCATCATGTGCTGGAACATCACCACTTTTATCCTGTTCAGCCGTCACTTTACTTTTTTGGCCGCTACGCAGTATCCTTTTCTTAAATACTGTATCAACAACAGCGCACTGCCGCTCACCTTTCTGGTGTTCTTCCTGGTGAAGGCCTACCAGTTTGCGCATTACAGGGAGCTGATCTCCAACGTGGAGATAGCCTTCCTCACCGGCGGCTTTCTTGCAGGGCTGTTCTTTGTTCTTGCCATTTCATTCTTTTACTTTTTCAGGGCAGACAAGACCATCCTCAGAAAGCTTCAGCCCGCCTTTAATAATGCCAAGAGCTATATAGCCACGCTTCAGCCCGAGCAGAACAAGAGCAACGGCAAATCGCTGATCTATTCCGAGTGGTTCCTCGATTCCTTCTTCCGCATCCGCCGCTGCCGCGATGTATCGCACTATTCGGCGGAACTGATGGAGAAGATCTTCAAGCGCCACCACTTTGCCGCGGTAGTATCCATGCTGTTTGCCTACGTATTCCTTATCGTAATAGGATTCTTCCTCGACCATAAATTCTTCCAGCTTCCGGCAGGGGCCAGCGCCACCATCTTTTTTGCCATCCTGATTGCCGTGTCGGGCGCCTTTGCTTATTTCTTCCAAAGCTGGAGCGTGCCCGCGCTGCTGCTCATCCTTCTTCTCTTCAACACCATGTACCGCTTTGAGTGGATTGACCCGCGGAACAAGGCCTATGGCCTTAACTACGGCAACCGCGACCAGCGGCCCAGGTACGATAAGGAAAGCCTGCACATGCTGGGCAATCCCGCTGCCGTACAGCAGGACCTACAAAACATGCAGTCGGTTATGGAGCGGTGGAAAGGGAGGCAGGGAGAAGAAAAGCCTCTTCTGGTGGTAATGACTACCAGCGGCGGCGGCACCCGCAGCGCCACCTTCACCATGGAGATCCTCCAGCACCTCGACAGCATCACCGGTGGGCAGCTCATGAAAAAAACCTTTCTTATCACCGGCGCTTCGGGAG
>DASWNB010000499.1:0-2071 GCA_036399455.1 Flavisolibacter sp.
TCGTGTAACGGATACTGAGCTGGGAAGAAGTTATGTAGGCAACCTTGTGGTAGAGTGAGAGAAGCTGTTAGCTGATGGCTGTTAGCTGTCAGCTTTGTCCTATAGTAGTAAGGGTTAGGTAGAAGGTAACAGGCTTGTGGCTTGAAGCCAGCAGCCTGCAGCACATTATTAAACGTATCTCAATAGCTGAACGTGAACAGGCCAACAGCCAACAGCTATCAGCCAACAGCTCCCTTTCTCATAAACCCCGGGTGAAACTGCTCCAGCGTTTTACGAAGGAATTCCCTGTCAAGATGGGTGTAAATTTCGGTAGTGGTGATGCTTTCGTGGCCCAGCATTTCCTGGACGGCACGGAGGTCGGCGCCGCCTTCAACAAGGTGGGTGGCGAAGGAATGACGGAAGGTGTGGGGCGAGATGTTCTTGTTGATGCCGGTGCTCTTTGCCAGGTCCTTGATGATGAGAAAGATCATTACGCGGGAAAGCCTTCGACCGCGGCGGTTCAGAAAGACGATATCTTCCTCGCCGGGCTGCACCGGCTGGTGTACGCGAACCGTTTTCCGGTAGATATCCAGGTACTTTATGGCGCTGCTGCCGATGGGTACTAATCTCTCCTTATTGCCTTTTCCCAGTACCCGTACGAATCCTACATCCAGGTAAAGCTGCGAGAGCTTCAGGTTCACCACTTCGCTTACGCGAAGGCCGCAACTGTACATGGTTTCCAGTATAGCCTTGTTGCGTGTGCCTTCGGGAGTGCTCAGGTCGATGCCGTTGATGAGCAGCTCTATTTCTTCAAAGCTCAGTACATCGGGCAGGCTTCGCTTGAGCTTGGGCGCTTCCAGCAGGGTGGTGGGATCTACGGGGGAGATATCTTCCAGCAAACAATACCTGTAAAACGTGCGTACGCCCGAAACGATGCGGGCCTGCGAGGAAGCCGTCATTCCCAGCTCTGCTACCCAGCGGATGAACTGCTGCAGGTCGTCGAGAGTAATTTCGGAAGGGTTCTTCTTACGGCCGGTGGACAGCAGGAAGGAGGTGAGCTTTTCAATGTCGGACAGGTAGGCTTCGATGGAGTTGCCGGACAGCGATCTTTCCAGTTGCAGGTATGCTTTGAATCCTTTTTTATAAGGCTCCCACATCAGAGGGAAATCTGCTTTTGCAATTCCACCGGCTTGCCGTCCTTCATCATCCGTACATAGATCCGGGAAGGCGTGACGTTGATGGAGTCGAGCGTGGAGTGTATGTTGTCGAAATCGAGAACATTACCCTGGAGGCTTATGGTCTCTTCTTCATTGGTGTTCACGTTCACCGCGTAGATGGTGCTTTCGGAGGCATAGGCCCTCATGCTCCTGTCCAGCGAAAATTTCGGATCGAAGCGGTTAAGGGCGGTATTGACTTTTTTGATATTGCCCTCTTTGCTGAACCGAAGCCTGAGCAGATAGCCGCGTCCCGATTCGCAGTCGTTGTAAGAAACCCAGGCATAGCTGGTATCCTTGATGAAGCATTCGATAGCAGAGGGATGGATGCGTACGGACTCGCCAAAGAAGGTGCCATGCTGCAACTGCCTGCTGGAAGGAAGAGCCTTATGCGTCCAGGTAAACGTATCGGCCATGCAGTTCTTGAACAAGATGGTAACCACGGGCTCCAGGGGATGATCGCCCCGGAACTCAAGAGGCTCGGAGCGGCAGGCAGTATCGCAGAAAGTACGGGATGCGGCGGAGCCTTCATCGTTTCCGCAGGAGGCGGCCAGGAAGGCCAGAACGGCCAGGCAACTGAATAGCTTCATAGAAAAAGTTGTAAACAAAAGTAATGGCTGAGGACTCCACTTTCAAAATTCTTTTACCTTCGGCACAATCACTAAACTATGTCTTACTACCGGAAGAAGTTTGCCCAGAGTGTGTTGCAGCACCGTTCAAGGCTGCGCCGTTTCCTCACCAAGGTAGAGAACAATCCACCCGCCGCACTGGATTCCTATGCCGACATACTTGACCGCGAAGTATGGAAGGAGGTGGATTGCCTGGCCTGCTCCAACTGCTGCCGGACCATGACGCCTACCTTTACCTTTAAGGACCTT
>DASWNB010000500.1:0-8543 GCA_036399455.1 Flavisolibacter sp.
TGCGCTTCTTTAGCAGGCAAGCCGCTTGAAATACTCAATAATCAACGCTCAATGCTCAATTTCAAGTGCCTCCCATTCAGCAACGTCCTTGAAAATTGAGCATTGAATATTGAAAATTAGAAGGAAAGACTTCCCCCGAAAGAAAAGCTTCTTCCACCGTAAACGACCTATTCACGATTGACGATTCACGATTCACGATTCACGCCCCTCACGTCATCTTCACATACGGATTGTCCCTCATTTCGTCTCCGATCGTCGTTGAATCACCGTGGCCGGGATATACGATCGTATCCGGGGGAAGGGTATAAAGCCTGGTGCGGATGCTTTCGTCCAGGACGGAGAAGCTGCCGCCGGGGAGATCGGTGCGGCCGATGCTGCCCTGGAAGAGAACGTCGCCGCCGATAACGAACTTGCCCGCACGGTTGTGGAAGCAAATGCTGCCCGGGGAGTGGCCGGGGGTAAACAGGATGTGCAGCTCATCGTCGCCGATGCTCACCGAGTCGCCTTCGGAAAGGAATTTCAGCTCGCCGTCGTAATGGTCCAGGGGAAGCTGCCAGAGCTGGGCAGTGGCGGGGCCGAAGCGAAGCACGGGCTCCTCCAGTTGGTGCAGGTGGAGGGTGAGGCCATAGGTCCTGTGAACCAGCTTATTACCGAAAATATGGTCCAGGTGGCAGTGGGTATTGAGGAGAAAGCGGGGCTTTAGGCCGTTTTCGTGTATAAAACCCACTAATCTCTGTTCTTCGGTGGCAAAATAACAGCCGGGGTCTATAATACAGCAGTCCTTCTTTTCGTTGTACAACACGTATGTGTTCTCCCGCATGGGATTGAACGTAAATGCCTGAACCGTTAACATGAAGCTTTTTTGTATTTTTAGTTGCAATTTACTATCCAAAGTTGCCAACTTATCACCGAATCACACAGCACACTTTATGAATAAATCCATGAGCAGATATTTCTGGCTTACCATCTTTTTCCTTGGCCTGAAGAGCGTGAATGCACAGGTAAGCTCCGTAGAGTTTGGAAAGAACCGCGTACAATACCAGAAATTCAACTGGAAATTTTACCAGACCGAAAACTTCAATACTCATTTCAGCCAGGACGGCCTTGAACTGGGCAAATACGTGGCCCAGATAGCCGAAAAGGAACTGCCCCAGTTGGAAGAGTTCATGGAATACGGCCTGCAGCGCCGCACCAACATCGTAGTGTACAACAATTTCGACGAGATGCAGCAGTCCAACATTGGAATGGGCATCGACTGGCAGACCGCCGGCGGCGTTACAAAGCTTGTCAACAACAAGATGGTGCTGTACTTCGATGCCAACCACGCCAACCTGCGCAAGCAGGTGCGCCAGGGTATCGCCGGCGTTCTGCTGGCCAATATCCTGTTTGGCGACGACCTGGGTGAGTTCGCCGCGAACCAGACCCTCCTGGACCTGCCGAAATGGCTCACTGATGGCTACACCGACTACGCCGCCGAAGAATGGAACCCCACCCTCGACGACCAGCTCAAAAGCGCCCTGCTCGGAGGCAATTACACCAACTTCTACCAGTTGGCCTTCGACAAGCCCGTTCTGGCAGGACATGGCTTCTGGTACTACTTCGGCTCCAAGTACGGCAAAAGCAAAACCACTTACCTGCTTTACCTGTCCCGCATCTACCGTAACCTCAACAGCGCTTCGCAGAAAATAGCCAAGAAGAAATTCAAGGAACTGCTGCGCGATTTCATGACCGAAATGTCGCAGCAGTATTTCAAGGACATCCGCGGCCGCAGGATAGTACCCAGGGGACAGCTTGCCGTGGTGGAAGAAATAGGCAAGAAGGACTTTATCCGCTTCAACGCCAATCCCCAGGCCCGCAGCTTTACCTATGCCGTGGTGGAATTCAAGCAGGGTAAGTACAGCGTGGTGCTGAAGGAAAACTTCGTAAACCGCAAGGTGCTGCTCTCCTACGGCGTACGCTCAAGGGAAGACGAGATCAATCCCAACTATCCCATCCTTGCCTGGGACGGCAAAGGCACCCGCCTGGCCGTAGTGTACAGCGAGGAAGGAAAGACCAAGCTGTTCGTGTACGACATCGTGAGCCGCTTCAAGGTAGTGAAGCAGGAGCTCCCCATGTTCGACCAGGTGCAGGACGTGAAGTACATGCTGGATGCAAATACCCTCATCTTCAGCGCGGTGAAGAGCGGCCAGACCGACATCTTCGTGTACAAGATAGACAAGCAGAGCGTGGAGCAGATCACCAACGACGTGTACGACGACCTGGACGCCTCCTTTGTGGCCTTCCCCAACAAAACAGGCATCATCTTCTCCAGCAACCGCCCCAACGCTACTGCTGTGGATGCCGACACGGCCATCCCATCCAACCACTACAACGTTTTCCTGATCGACAACTGGAACAAATCGGAGTTCAAGCAGGTGTCGCAGCTCACCAATGTGCGCTTCGGCAATGCCCGTTTCCCCTCCCAGTACAATACCAACCACTTTACTTTTGTGAGCGATGAAAGCGGCATCAACAACCGCTACGCAGGTTTCTTCTCTACCGAAAGAGCAGGCCTGGATACCATCGTTTACATTGGCGACGAAGTGCTGCGCAACCCGCCCGCCGCGGAAGTGGACAGCGTTCTTAAGGCATGGGATAAGGCCGACATCGACTCTGTTGGCTTCTTCTCCATCACCAACGACTCCACCTACGTGTTCCCGCTCACCAACTACCAGAGCAGCCTGCTGGAAACCCGCACCGCCGGAGACAACTCACTGGTAAGCGAGGTAACCCGCCAGGGCGATTTCAAATCGCTTTACCGCCTGAGGATAGACGAGAACACGCTGCGCCGCCGCAACGTAACCAGCCGTCCCACCGAGTACATGAGAAAGGTGATGGACCAGGCACGCATCGCTTCGGGCAGGGCCGCCGCCCTCCGCCCCGATACGGCCGCTACCCGCCCGCAGGATAATTTCTTCAACAACGAATTTGAAAACGAAAGAAGGGACAGCTCCCAGCTTGGCCGCGTGTTCGATTCGCAAACCTTGCCCGAAGAAACGATCCTGAGCAAGGCCAAGCTGTACGAATACCGCCCCCCGAAGTTCTTTACCGACTACGTAGTGGCCGGACTGAACAATACCGTATTCGCGGTGAACAAGTACCAGCCTTACCAGGGCGGACAGGGGCCGATAGATCCTTCTAACGGCAACGACCTCAATGGCCTGGCACGCATGGGTACTGCGGACCTGTTTGAAGACTTCAAGATCTCCGGCGGCTTCCGAACAGCGCCCAATCTTAGGGATAACGACGTGCTGTTTGAATTCACCAACCTGCGCAAACGCTTCGACTGGGGCTTCACCTACTACCGCAGCAGCGAAGAAGCCGCAATGACAACCTCCGCCGGCACCTTCAGCCCGGTAAGGCTGTTCTCCAACTACTACCTGGCCCGCCTGCGCTACCCGCTGGACAGGGTTAGAAGCGTTCGCTTCACCGTAGGCCCCCGCTTCGATAAGAGCATCTTCTCCTCCATCGACCCCATCTCCCTGAAGGAACCCGATGTAAGAAGGACCTTTGCACAGGTATCGGGCGAATACGTTCACGACAATACCATCAATCCCGCGCTGAATATCTGGCAGGGCCTGAGGTGGAAGGTTTACGCCGACTACTTCAACCAACTGAGCGGCGAAGGCGTGAACAGGGGCAAGAACATCTTCAACGTAGGCTTCGACGCCCGCCATTACCTGCCCATCTACCGCAATGTGATCTGGGCCGTTCGCGGCGCCGCCGACCTTTCCTGGGGCAACCAGAAAGTGGTGTACTACCTGGGTGGTGTTGACGGATGGCTGAAGCTGAGAGAGAACGAGAAGGTGGACAACAACGGCAACTTCTCCGGCTATCGCTATTTTGAGGGAGGGGAAGCCAACCGCCCCGACCCTGCCGCCAATTACGTGTACCAGGCGCTGGCCGTAAACATGAGGGGCTTCAAGCAGAACGTGGCCAACGGCAACAACGCTGTGGTCATCAACAGCGAAGTAAGGATGCCCGTATTCAGCACCCTGCTGAACAGGCCTATTAACAACGCCTTCCTCCGCAACCTTCAACTGGTTCAGTTCATTGACCTGGGTACTGCCTGGAACGGCCGTTACGACAAGATCGAGCGCCCCTCGGTGGTGTATTCCAACCAGGATGTAAGCGTTCGCGTAAAAGCAGGCGGCATCGGTCCCTTTGCCGGTGGCTATGGCTTTGGTGCAAGAAGCACGCTCCTGGGTTACTTCCTTCGCTTTGATGTGGCCTGGCAGATGGATGGCTTCTTCCGTAACCGTCCGCAGACCTACCTGGCTTTCGGATTAGACTTCTAACAGAGTTTTTTTATAGTGAAAGGCGCTCCTTTTGGGGAGCGTCTTTTTTTTTGCTGTTGGCTGATAGCTGTTGGCTGTTAGCCTTGTTCGCGTACGGTCAATTGAGCATTTGTGTTTTGGATGAGCGCTTTTTGTTTTCACCGCCAAGACGCGAAGACGCAAGGGACACCGGGTCACTACTCGCAGCTCGAAGCTCATCGCTCGCAGCTTGTTTTCTGTCCCCGGTTGCCGGTGGTCTCTTCCCGGTTATCCTCCCAGGGTTCGGGGAAAGATGCCTTCAACTCCGCTTCCCGCGCCTGCGTGGTGTCGTTATTGAAGCTCCGAATAGCCGGCTTGCACCTGAACTTCTATCTTCGTAAAAGACGCCTGAACCCAGAATAAATAACAATGAATAAGTCCCTGGAAGAACTGGAGAATGATTACTGGAAAGACATTGAATTTCCTTCCACTTTGGTGGAAAGATGCCATGCTTACAGGAAGATCCCGGTTAAGGACTTATCAACAGAGCAGCTAAGGCTATTGACCGGGCAGAAGATCGGCTTGCGGTTCCTGATACCCCAATCCATCGCCATCCTGAAGGATAACATCTTAGCCGAAGGCGATTTCTACCCGGGAGATCTTTTAAATGCCATGCTCGATTTAAATGACGAGGAATGGAGCCAGAATAAAGCCGGGAAGGATGAATTTCTAAAGCTTGTAAAATCAAAAATTCCTGAGATTGAAGAAAGCGGCGATAAACGGCTTACCCGGAAAGCCAAAGAGCTGATTGCATCGGGGCAGGGTACAACCTGAAACGAATCTTACTACTTTTAACCATTGCCTTCAAAACATCTGTTATGCGAAAGATCATCTTACAACTTGCCGTCAGCCTCGACGGATTCATAGAAGGTCCAAAAGGTGAATACGACTGGTGCTTCACGGACCAGGACTATGGCCTGGCTGAATTTTTTACACGGATAGACAGCATGTTCCTGGGCAGGAAGTCTTACGAGCTTCTCCTGACCATGGGCGATAACGCTATGCCGGGTATGCCGAAACTTACCGAGTATGTTTTTTCCACTACGCTGAGTGAAGTAAGAGCGGGGGCCATCCTTGTAAACGGAGATACGGAAGCGGAAGTAAAGAAGATAAAGAATGCACCGGGAAAAGACATCTGGCTGTTTGGCGGGGCAAGCCTCACTACATCCCTGCTCAACCTCGGTCTTGTTGATGAAATCAGCCTGGCTGTCCATCCCATCATCCTCGGCGGAGGAAAACCCCTGTTCAGCAACATCAATAACCGGGTGCCTTTAACCCTTATCGATTCAAAGACCTATTCCACCGGCCTGGTTTCATTGACCTATACAGTAGAACAGAAGCAAATATGACCGCACCGGGAAATGCTTTAAGGAAAACAAGGTGCGGTACTGCAAACTCCGGAAGGTTCTTTTTTACAACCTCTCTTATTCCCGGGGTAAATATCTGGTGGCTCATAGACTTAAAGAACCGCAAGGAGAAGCTGCCGGATATGAAAAAAGGACGATCCTGGTGGAGTGATGGGAACCAGGGCAGCTTTGCTTTCTTTGCGCCTTTCCCGCCTGTTGAGGGGCAAGTGCGTAAAAATCTTCGCGTCTTGGCGTCCTGGCGGTTAATCCTTTAAAATAATTTGGAACTAAAAGCTAATAAGCCGCACGAGTAAACCCGTTGACCAGTTTCCTGAACTGCGGGTAACGCACCAGTACGGAGATCCAAAGCGCCGCCATGCCGGGAAGGGAGAAAAGGAAAGCTTCGGTGAAAGCGCCCCAGCCCTTGATCTTTACGATTATAAACACTCCCATTACCACCGTCCAGCCGATGCCCAGCAGCCAGGCTGCAAGACGTCCGCCTTCATCCATGCGGAATGTATAGAGCAGGCCTGCCAGAAACACCAACAGCAGGGAAAAGGAGAGTCCAAGCACCGCTGCAAAAAGGCGGAAGCCTGTCCAGCTCACATCATCGTAATAAAAAAGGCATATAAGCGGATGCAGCACCAGGGCAAGCAATCCAGTATTGAGAAGATATATGAGGGGTTTCATGGATCAGAGATTTTCAACGATAAGGTACATAAAAAGCACAACAATACTAAGCAGGATCATCATTGTTTAAGGTTTTAAGTGGAAACGATTAGTGATGGCGGATGACCGATGACCGACAACCGATGACCGATTATCGATTACCGATGACCGGTCAAAGGGGTGTAAGTACCTGAAGAAACGTGGGACTACGGAGAGCATCGGTGGTCGGTTGTCGCTTATCGGTTGTCGGTTCACCATTCACGATCCTCCCCACTTCCTGCTCCAGGTCCTTTCGTGATGCGGCTGAAACGTTGATGATGGCATAAGGCGCATGGCCGCGGAGCATGTTCCAGCGCCACTCGGTTTGCCGGTTGGTGGAATGCTTGCCGTTGCTGTACCACCAGGCGGAGTACAGCACATCCTTGCCCTTCACCAGCTTGCCCGAGTAAAGCGTCAGTCCCGCTATCTTCTCCTCCCGCACCTCCCTGAACTCGTAGCCGCTGCCCGACCAGCAAAGCATGGGATTGTGCTCCGAGTCGTAAAAGCCGCGCAAATATTTCACGTAAATAAGCGCCGACGCGTTCTCCAGCTTCAATATGCCCGGCTCATACTCCGATACTGCATAGCCGTTCAACTGCCTGGGAATATCCGTCGCGAAGCGGCGGTACGTATCCGCGCTGGCCACCTGCACGCAGGCGAGTACGGCCCCGGCCATCATAACCACATGCACGTGCAGCCGGGGCTTTTTTGTACTCTTATTTTCAAGGGAATGATAAGATCGCCCCCACCGGCGGTACATCCACCGCGCCAGCACCACCGCCGGCAGGGCCACATACAGCAGCAGGCAGACCAGTCCCGTTACATCATGCAGCAGGGTGCCGGGCATCAGGGAGAACAGCACCAGCAGCAGTATCCGCACCAGGTTGGAAAAAAGGTTGAGCAAAAAGACGGAGCCCAGGAACAGCGCCACATGATGCGCCTTCAGCTCCATCTTTGCCTTCCTGCCGTAAATACCCAGCAGCAGCACGCCCAGCAGCAGCGAAGCCACCAGCATGTTCAGTCCCATGCAGGCCGGGTCAACAGAAAACTCGCTACCGTTGAATTGTATCATATTACCCTGCACTGATGCGGAAGGATGGATCCACCCGAGCACCCGCCCCGATAGTTCGGTAAGCTTCAGCCGGATGGGAAAGCTGAAGATGTTGGCTGCCGCCGAAAATATGGGCGATACAAGCGCCAGGTTCACCCACGCCGTTACACCCACGCGGTACCCCAAAGCCTCCAGCAGGAAGAATACAGAGAAGCTGATGCCGAAGAATGCCAGCGTTTTCACAGGAACAGGATAGCAAAGCAGGAGGAAAAGAATGGCAGCCAGAAGGTAGCCCCTGTGCACCCGGCCCTGCCCCGTACGGCGCACCAGCAGCGGAAAGGCCGCCAGTCCCATAAGGAACCAGGCCGAGGACCAGGGAAGATAGCTGCCCAGGCCCATCACCGCTACCGGCACATAACCCGCCAGGAAGAAAGCTTCCGCATTAAACCCCTTTTTCAGCCTTATGCCAACTGCCACCAGGCTCATATCTTCACTTTTAAGTAAACAAATACGACTACTATCGCCAGCAGTATGATCAGCGCCCATTCATGCGGCTCAGGCACTGCGCCGTTTGCCGAGAACGAAGCGTTCTTGAGGCTGTTGTCCTGGTCCTTTATATCGAACCTGTCATAATCCTTTTGTGTTTCCAGCACCACCAGGCTCGATACCGGCGACACCACGTAAGCCTTGTGCGCTTCTTCCACCAGCGTGCTGTCTTCCCCGCCTTCTTCACCCACCAGTCCCCTGGCTCCCATCTGCTGCATGATGTGGTTGTAAGAAAAAAGGCGCATCAGGTGATCGGGGGCAGTTGAGGCACGGTTTCCGGGAACTTTGGCAATGGCTATTTCCGCGCTGTGTACGATCACTTCCGAATCGTTTTCGTTGTCCTGCACAAACTCGCCCTTGCGCAGCAGTTCGCGCAGCAGCGCCGCATCACCCTGCTCGTACTCCAGCAGCCTGAATTCTTTTACCGAGCGGAGGTAGGAAGAAAGCTCGCCGCCCAGGTGGAAGAACTTCACCTTGCTGCCCTTTGCCGCAAATGCTTTCAGCCGGTTAAGAAAAACGGTTCCTTCCAGTTCCGAA
>DASWNB010000501.1:0-4470 GCA_036399455.1 Flavisolibacter sp.
AAAAGCCAAGAAGGCCATCGCCTCCAAGGAAGGCATCCTGAACACCAAGAAAGGTGAGCTGGAAAAGATCATCGCCGCCACCGAAAAGGAAGAAAAGCACTTCAACGACCTGGCCCAGAGCGCCCGTTCACACGTTGACGAACGCCTGCTGACCAGCTACGTGAAGATCCGCAAGAACTACCGCAACGGCCTGGCCGTGGTTCCCGTTGAACGGGACGCCTGCGGCGGATGCTTCTACTACATTCCCCCTCAAAAGCAAAGCGAGATCAAGCAGCGCAAAAAAGTAATGGTCTGCGAAAACTGCGGCCGCGTCCTTGTCGACACCGATCTTTCCGATTCCGTGGAAGTAAAGTAAGGAATGTTGGAAACGAATTTAAGTCCCGCCTCCGGCGGGATTTTTTTGTTGCGCGGAGAAAAGCTGTTGCTGTTAGCTGATGGCTTGCTCACGTTCACCGATAGACATCGTATGCTTTAACAGGGATGAAGGACTAACCGCCAAGACGCAAGGCCGCGAGGAATTGATAAGCAACGATGAAGGTTCCCTTCCATTTCCTGGCGTGTTCGCGTCCTGGCGGTGAATATTTCTTAATATTGTTTAACGAAAGATCTCCCTCGTAAAACGTGCACGGCTAACAGCCAACAGCTATCAGCCAACAGCTTCTCTCTCACTAAAATATACTAAGTTTACCTTCGATTATGCTGAGCCGGTTATCTATACAGAACTACGCTATTATTGACCAGTTGGAGGTGGACTTTTCAGGGCAGTTGAACATCATTACGGGAGAAACAGGAGCGGGTAAATCCATCATCGTGGGAGCACTTGGGCTGATACTCGGCGAGAGGGCGGAAAGCGGGGTACTGCTCAACAGGGAAAAGAAATGCATCGTGGAAGGATTCTTTAGCGGCGAGACCGGCAAGGACCATATCACCGGCTTTCTCAAAAGCAATGAGCTGGACCTTCTGGATGAACTGGTAGTGCGCCGCGAGATCGCTCCCAACGGAAAGTCAAGAGCCTTTATCAACGATACGCCCGTCAACCTCAGCCAGCTCCAGCAGCTCGGCAGCCTCCTGGTCGACCTCCACCAGCAATTCGATACGCTGGAGCTTGGCGAGTCCGGCTTCCAGCGCGAAGTGCTCGATGCGCTTGCAAACAATTTTTCCGCACTAAAAAAATACAGGGCTGTTTTTGATGAAGTCCAATCTGCGAAAAGGCAGATGGATGAGCTGAAGCAGCGCAAGGCCCAGGCCGACAAGGAACTGGACTATCACCAGTTCCAGTTCCAGGAACTGGACGAAGCCGCTTTCCGTGAGAACGAGCTGGAAGACCTGGAGCAGGACCTCAAAATGCTCACCAACGCCGAAGGCATCAAAACCGCCCTGTCACGCACCTATTACGACCTGGAGGAAAGCGAGGAGCCGGTCTGCCGCCGCCTCAAAGCACTTATCACCCAGCTCCAGCAATACACCGACGTACACCCGGGCATTCTTCCCCTGGTTGAGCGGCTCCAATCGTCCTACATAGAGATCCAGGATATTGCCGGCGAAGCCGACCGCCTCAACAACCATATAGGCGCCGATATCTCCGCCATCGACCGCATCAACGACCGCCTGTCGCTGGGTTACCGCCTGCTCAAGAAGCACGGCGTAAAGACCACCGGTGAATTGCTGTCCATACGCGCTTCTCTTGAAGAGAAACTCCAGGCCGTTCTGAACATCGACGATGCCATTGCCGCCGCGGAGAAGAAATATGCCGCCCTGCTTCACCAGGCGGAAGAGCTGGCAGGGAAGATCTCTGCCGCCCGCAAGACACAGGTGAAGCCCCTGGAACAGCAGGTAAACCGTATGCTGGCGCAGGTGGGCATGCCCAATGCAAAGCTGAAAGCCGAAGTAGGTCCCGCTCCCCTGGGCGTCACCGGCGGTGATAATATCGAGTTTCTTTTCGATGCCAATAAAAGCAACCAGTTCCAGCCCCTGCGCAAGGTAGCCAGCGGCGGTGAGCTGAGCCGCCTGATGCTGTGCATCAAATCGCTGGTGGCTAAATCCATGGACCTGCCAACGCTCATTTTTGATGAGATAGATACCGGTATTTCCGGAGAGGCTGCCCGCCAGGTGGGCGTCATCATGAAAGAGCTGGCGCTGACCCGCCAGGTGCTCTGCATCACCCACCAGCCCCAGATCGCAGGTAAGGCCGATGCCCATTACCTGGTGTACAAGGCAGTAAAGAACAATGCGGTCACCACCGGCGTACGCCTTCTTGACCAGGACGAGCGCATCACCGCCATTGCCCGCATGCTCAGCGGCGAAAAGCCCACGGCAGCAGCGCTTGAGAATGCAAGGGAGATGGTGATGAATTAGAGAGAAGCTGTGAGTTGAGAGAAGCGAGTTGCGAGCCGGAGCCTTCCACCGCTTACCTTTCTCTTAATCTTCCTTGCGCCCTGGCGTCCTGGCGGTGAATATTCCTAATCTTTAATTCCCAATTCCAAATTCCCCTCCTTGAAGTACCAACGCATACTCATCCTCTTCCTGGTCCTGGCTTCATTAATCCCGGTGTACTATATCAACCTTTGGTTGCAGAAAGTCATTCAGCCGAGGAAGTCTTTAGGGCGGTTCCTGGTGTACATGTTGGCGGGGATGGTGTTGGTGTTTGGGTATACGTTCCTGGTTACGTCGTTGATACTCATGCTGTTTCCTACAGCCATTACGCAATAACAAAAAAAATTTTGTCATAAATTTTGACAATAAATTTTTTGTTAGTTGTTTTGACAAAAAATTCATTGTCATGAGAGGCATAGTAGGCACACCGGCCAGGGGCGGCAATTTTTTTCAAAGGGATAGGGAGGTGGAAAAAGTTATAGGAAGGATAAGAGCCGGGAACAATCTCCAGATAGCAGCGCCCCGGAGGATTGGGAAGACTTCCATCCTATTCCACCTCCTGGATAACCGGGTGGATGGATATACTTATGTTTACATTGATACTGAGAGGGTTAATGATGAACAAGACTTTTATAAGAAGCTCCTGAAAGAAATCCTCAGGTCAGGTTCAATCGGGAATACTGGCAGGTATGCTTCCTTGCTCAAGTCTGGCAGCAGGTTTCTAAAGAGGATAAAGAGCATAAGCGTCCTCGGTAACACTCTTGAATTGGATGAAGGCGTCGAGGTGAATTATTATGAAGAGCTGTCTAATTTTCTGGCAGGCTTTGAATTGGAAGATTCCAGTCTTGTTCTGCTGATTGATGAGTTCCCGCAAACTATCCTGAATATCATCCAGCACAACAAAGGTGACCAGGGTACGGCCATACAGTTCCTTCAATCCAACAGGGAACTACGCCTCGACCCCGATATAAGTCCTAAAGTCCGCTTTATCTATACCGGCTCCATTGGCCTGAACCATACGGTAGCTTCCATCAACGCATCGGCTTTTATCAACGACCTGAATTCGATGGAAGTAGGCCCTCTTACAAGTGAAGAGGCCAGGTTATTCGTCCGTGAACTGCTGGAAGAAAGGGACATAACAATTGATGAAGATGCTGTTTTATACCTCCTGCTGAAAATAGAATGGCTGATACCTTTTCATATCCAGCTTATCGTGCAAGAACTAATAGATATGGTTTACAAGACCAAATCCGTAAATAAGGATAATATTGACGCTGCCTTCGACAACATCATCTCCATACGGCACCAAAATCATTTTGATCACTATTACAGCAGGCTGAGAATCCAGTTTAAAGGAAACGAGTTCAAATTTGCTGATGAACTGCTTCAAAAGCTGGCTGGTTCCGGAACGCTGACCAAGGCGCAGGCTTTCGACCTGGCTGTAGGTCACAAGGTAGATGACTCCTGCCGCAGGATACTGGACATACTAATGTACGACGGCTATATAAACAACATCGGTGACCCGGGCACCATCCGCTTCAATTCACCCATAGTACGCATGTGGTGGCAAAAATTCATTTGTAAATAGACTTTATGAGTACATTCCTTTACAACCCCGACCGTAAGAGCAAGGACGTTCTGATTACCGAATTCGTAGTCCGCACACAAGTGTACGAGCAAATCATGCACGACCTGGAAACCTCACGAATGGAACACCCTGAGCAGCATTACTTAATTGTAGGCCAAAGAGGCGCAGGCAAAACCACCCTGCTGAACCGCCTGAAATATGGTGTAGAAGACTCTATCGTTTTGAAGGACTGGCTCATCCCGGTCATCTTCAGCGAGGAGCAGTATAACATTACTGAACTGGCTAACCTCTGGGAAAATGTGGGGCAGTATTTGGATGACTATCACGGCTTTGAAGGTTTGGCAGGGGAGATGGAGAAGCAATTAGGAGCAAGGGATTTCGAAGAAAAATGTTATGATTTGTTGGAAAAATACCTCCGGGAACATGGGAAGAAACTGGTGCTTTTGATAGATAATATTGGCGACTTATTAAAGAAGATGGATAACGTAGAGGTGCATCGGTTGAGAGAG
>DASWNB010000502.1:0-5461 GCA_036399455.1 Flavisolibacter sp.
CCTGGAGGTTGAGATTATTGTATTGCGTATTGATCTCGTTGTATTCCTGCTCAATGGCCTGGTAGCGGCTTTCTGCCTGCTGCAGTTGCTCGGAGTAGCTCAACAGGCTGGCGTTCAGTTCCGACAATTCATTTCTCACCGTTTCGATGGAGGAATGCGTCTGGTCCAGTTGTCCCTGCAGGTCTTCCAGGCGGTTCTGGGCCTGGCGCTGCGAGTGGTGCTGGTTTTCGATCTTGTTCTGTATGCCGAACAACTGGTTGTTCAACTGCTGTATTTCCTGCTCCGCCTGGCGGATAGCGTTCTCTTTCAGGTCGGAGTTGAAGGCGATCACTTCGTTATGGCGGGCCTGTATCTGGGCGGTCAGTTCGTTCACCACGGCCTGCTGCGCCTGGATGTCTTCGCGGAGCTTTTCCAGGTTCTTGGCGCGGCCGATCTTGCGGCCTTCAAACAGGCCTACGCTGCCGCCGGTAAGGGTGAATTTTCCCTTAACGTACTTGCCATGCCTTTCCAGCACTACAAAGCCATTGCTGTTGGCCAGGGCCGATTCGTCGTCGGCGATGAATACGTTGCCCAGGAGCTGGCCGGCCAGGTCGCGGTAGCGGTCGTCCACTTCAATCACGTCCAGCGCGGCGATGGTTCCCTCGGGCTTGTGGTCGGGCGTGTCCGCGCCGGTTACTTTATCGAGCAGGAAGAAATTGGCCTTTCCTTTTTTGTTATCGTCCAGAAGGTGAACGGCCTGAAGGCCTTCTTCAAGATTGTTCACCACGTAGTAGTTGAGATAGGGCTCGAGCACGTTCTCCACTGCCGCCCTGAATTCCTGTTTTACATAGATAATGTCCGAAAGAATAGGCGCCTCGTGGTTCCATCCCTTGTTGTTGTGCAGGAATTTCACGCTGTCGGGATAGCCTTCCATCGAATCGATAAGGCTTTTGAGCAGGTCGTGTTCATTCTTCTTCGAGTCGAGCTTGCGGTTTTCTTCAGCCAGCTTTGAACGCAGGCCTTCCAGCACTTCCTGGGTCTGGAAGATCTGCTCCTTCGTACGCTCGTGGTGCTGCTGCAATTGCTGCAGGTCTACCTGGCGGGCTTCGAGGGAGCGCTGCTTTTCTTCTTTTTCCTTTTCCAGCAACTGTACCTGCTCTTCGCGCTGCGCCTGTTCCTCCTCGATGTGGAAGATGGTGCGCTGGAGGTTCTGGATGGAGGTATCGGCTACGGCTACTTTCTTCTCGGCGTCGAACTGGCTGCGCTGCACCTGCTGGTACGATGACCGGAGCTGGTTCAGCGTGCCGCGATGCTCGTCCAGCACCCTGCGGCGGGCATCAACATCGCCCCTCATCTCTTCCAACTGCTCGGTAAGTCCGCCCAGCACTTCTTCCTCGTCGGTGATCTGCTGGCGGGTAAACTGTATGCTTTCATCAATGCCGGTGATCTGTCCTTCGGCCCTGCCCAGGAATTCGGTAAGGCTGGCTTCCTTTTCCTTCAGGTGTTCCAGGCGCTGGGATGCAAGGTTCTTTTCGTTTTCCCGCGTTCTTACCATCTGCACCAGCTCATTAAAGCTTTGCTGCATCGAATGGAGGCTCTGCTCTTTTTCAATAAAGCCCACACGCTCCTGCTCCAGCGAGGCTTCCTGCGTAGCTATTTCGGCTTCAAGGGCAACACGTTTGTCAGTTTCGGCCTCGTGCTGCTCGTTAAGGTCGCGGAAGGTGATGTTAAAGCCTTCAAGGGCTGCCTTGGCCAGCTCGATGCTTACCTCGCGGTATTCTTTCTTTATCTCGTAATACTTCTGTGCTTTTTTTGCCTGGTTCTCCAGGGATTTGAGCTGGTTGTTGATCTCGAAAAGAAGGTCTTCTATGCGGGCCAGGTCCTGCTCCGTGGCATCCAGCTTCTGGCGGGCTTCTTTTTTTCTTGTTTTGTAGATGGAGATGCCGGCGGCTTGTTCCAGCATGCGGCGGCGGCTGTTTTCCTTGTCCTTGATAAGATCGTCCACCATTCCCAATTCGATGATGGCGTAACTGTCGGTGGACACGCCGGTATCCATGAAAAGGTTCTGGATGTCTTTCAGGCGGCACTGGACATCGTTCAGGCGGTATTCGCTTTCGCCGTTCTTATAGAACTTACGGGTGATGGTCACCACGTTGAATTCGGTGGGAAGAAGGTTCCTGGTGTTCTCGAAAGTGAGGCTTACTTCGGCCAATCCGCTGGCGCTCCGGGTTTTGGAGCCGTTGAATACAAGGCTTTCCAGGTTCTCGGACCTGAGATGGCTTATTTTCTGCTCCCCGATCACCCAGCGGATACTGTCGACGATATTGCTTTTTCCGCAGCCGTTGGGCCCTACGATCCCGGTGATGTTTTCATCGAAGTTAACCAGGGTTTTATCGGCGAAGCTTTTGAACCCTTTGATTTCCAGTGATTTTAGTCGCACTCTTTCAGCATTTTATGACTGGCAAATATAACGGAAAGGGGGAAGAAACTCTGCTGTCCTGGCGTTCCCGACCCCGTTATTATACACCAATTTTTCACAGGAGATTTTTTGTTCCTTGCTTGTTTGTGGTTTATTGTGTATCGTGAATCGTCAATCGTCAATCGTGAATAGGTTGAACTCATTGACGATTCACGATTCACGATTCACGACTCTTCACCTTCCCGCCTTATTACTATCTTTGCGGCGCATTAAACCAAAACCAATCATGACCACCGTAATTGTACCGACCGATTTTTCGCATGTAGCCAATAATGCCGCAGTGTTTGCCGCCAGGATGCTGGCCGGCCATTATGACGCCCACCTTGTACTTTACCATGTATATGAAAAAGCATCGGAGAAGGAAGAAGCCGACCGCCTGCTGGAAAAGCTGAAAGCGGAGCTCTCCAGCTACGGCATTGTGAAGATCGAATGCAGGATGGAGGAAGGCAGTGACTTTATCGGCAACCTTGAGCGGCTGGCCCGCCACCTTGCCGCCCACCTGGTAGTAATGGGCATCACCGGTAAGTCGAGGCTGGAGCAGGTGTTCCTGGGCAGCAATACACTGAAAATGGTGGAAAGGAATGTTTGTCCCGTGCTTATCATTCCCCCGACCGCCCAGTTCTCCCAGGTAAAGAACGCAGCCCTGCTGTCCGATTTCAAGGCGGTGCAGACCACCACTCCCGTGGTTCCCATCAAAAATGTACTCCACTTATTCAGTCCCTCGCTGCACATCATCAACGTGGACAGCAACCATTACGTGTCGCTGACCGAGGAATACATCAGCCAGAGAAGCTCGCTGCTGGAAATGTTCCAGGAATTCAACCCCGAGTTCTACTTCATCGGCACCTTCGACCTCCACGAAACCGTGCAGCAGTTCACGATAGATAAAAATATCGACATGCTCATCACCATTCCCCGCCACCACTCTTTCTTCGGCAGCATGTTCAAAACCAGCAACACCAAACGCCTCGTGTACGAAAGCGCTATTCCTATCCTGGCAGCGCATGAGTAGTTTGAGGTTTGAAGTTTGAGGTTTGAGGTTGGGTGCGGCATTACTCGCAGGGGAAGGTAAAAGGTGTGAGGTAAAAGGTGTAAGGCGTAAGGTAGAAGGCTTAGGACTTAGAACTTAGGACTTATTGCTTACACCAAAAAGCCTCGCCTGCGGACCGTCGGCTGTGGATTGTGGACTACCCCTCAGGGACAAACGAAAAAGTACGCGGTGCATAAATATAAAGTGGCTTCTTCCCGGAATTGGAGATAGAAAAGCTTACCTTCCCTTTTCATGCCCCACGACCCTAAAGTAATATTGCTGGCAGATGACGACCTTGATGACCAGGAACTTCTGGAAGAAGCCATTCTTGAACTGGAACCTTCCGCCGAAGTGCATACGGTCATGAGCGGCAGACAGGTGGTTGAATACCTTCAGCACTGCAACAGAGACGACCTTCCCTGCCTCATTATCCTTGATTATAACATGCCCGAAGCCAGCGGCGCCGAAGTGCTTGAGCTTCTCTGCAACGATTCCCGCTACACCAGCATCCCCAAAGTGATCTGGAGTACCTCCAACGCCCCCGCCCACATACAGGACTGCCTCGACAAAGGGGCCGCCTGGTATTTCATTAAACCCGCCAAACTCAGCCAGCTTACCTCCCTTGCGGAAAAGATGCTTGCCCTCTGCCAGGCAGCCGCATAAGGGTTTCTGGTCTTTTCTTTCTTGTTCTTCTGGTGTATTAGTCATTTTCTTAGTGCATCCTCCGTGGCTCTGCGTCTCCGTGCTTACCTGAGACACGGAGGGCTGAAGAATTTCCCAACACAAGGAATGGTGAGCCTGAAGAACCAGAAACAAGAAACTGGAAACCAGAAACTCCCCTACCTCATCAGGTAACGTGAAACAGCATCGCTGATAGACTCCATTAATGATGAGAACAACGGATGCGATGCGCAGTTGCGGGGGCATGCGGAAAGGTCCTTCAACTCTACAGTATTGCCGCCGAGGATGTCGTACAGGTCCGGGTCGAATACGCGTATGTGGATGGGTAGGTTTTCACGGTCATCAGGTACGGCAGCCATACATCGGTACTTTCTCCCCTTGAAGAGGATGTCGGTGGTAAAAACTCGCGGCATAAAAGTTAGTGTTCGGTCACAGGTTCGGCTGTAAAAATAAGCCCCTCCCCCTCAGCCCGAACAGGTAGAAACACTAGGGGAGTCGCCGCAGGAGCGGCGAAGTTTGAGGTTTGAAGTTTGAGGTTAGGTGCAGGCAGTCGTTACTGGGCGCAGAGTTGTTTTAGGGTGGAAGAAAATTCAAATATTCAATGATCAATTCTCAATTCTCAAGTGTCTCCATAAAATAGAAAGCCCCTGAAAAAATTAATTGTTGAGCATTGTATATTGAAAATTTCTCCCAACTTGAACAGCATCACGTTCAATAAGGACTGGCTGCACCTGGCGAACCTCGAACTTCAAACTTCAAACCTCAAACCTCTCCCCACTGGCAAGAATATTGACTAAGTGCAGGAGCCCTTACGGGCGCTTTTCAAAAACTTACTACTATAGATGAACACAATTGTTTACCCGGGTGAACCCTTTCCACTGGGCGCCACCTGGGATGGGAAAGGAGTAAACTTTGCACTTTATGCCGAAAACGCCACTGGCGTCGACCTTTGCCTCTTTCACTCTGCCGCCGAAGACTCGGAATCCCTCAGGATCCGCGTCAGGGAACGGTCCAACCACGTATGGCATGTATATATTCCCGGCATTAAACCCGGGCAGCTCTACGGCTACCGCGTTTACGGACCCTACGAGCCCCAGAACGGCCACCGCTTCAACCCGAACAAGCTCCTGATAGACCCGTACGCCAAGGCGATCTCGGGAACCATCCAGTGGCACGACGCACTTTTTGGGTATGAACTGGGACATCCTGATGCAGACCTCAGCTTCAGCGAAACCGACAGCGCACCCTATATTCCCAAGTCCGTAGTCATAGATCCAAGCTTTGACTGGGAA
>DASWNB010000503.1:0-2016 GCA_036399455.1 Flavisolibacter sp.
CAAAAGCCTTCGTGCTTTCTGTAACAGGACAGGACGAGGACGCCGCTACGCTGGCTTCGCTTTTTGAATCCAACGGCATCAGCACTAAATACTGCACACAAAGCACGGAGCGCATCACCACCAACAAAACGCGCATCATCAGCCGCAACCAGCACATGATGCGCCTTGATGCAGAAATCACAAACGACCTCAATAACGCGGAGCAGGAAAAGCTGCTGCAATTGTTCGAGAAATTTGTAAGCGAAGAGAAGCCCGACATAGTGATACTTGAGGACTACAACAAGGGCGTGCTTACGGAGGCCGTCATCCGCTCCGTGATTTCCATCTGCCGCCAGGCAAATGTGCTCACGGCAGTAGACCCCAAGCGGAAAAATTTCTTCGAGTACCGCCACGTGGACCTTTTCAAACCCAACCTCAAGGAAATAAAAGAAGCACTCAACATACTGAACGCAGAGGCGGAGCTTCCCATATTGCAGACCATCCACCTGGAGCTGAAGAACCTGCTTCACCACGGGATTTCTTTTATTACTCTTTCGGAGAAAGGCGTGTTCTACCAGCAGGAGGACCGCACCGCCATCATCCCATCGCACCTGCGAAGTATTGCGGACGTGTCCGGCGCAGGCGATACGGTGATAGCCGTGGCTTCGCTGGTATATGCAGCCACACGCAACGTGCACCTCATGGCCGAAATAGCGAATATCGCAGGCGGCCTTGTTTGCGAGGAAGTGGGCACCGTAGCCATCAACAGGGACAAACTGATGCATGAATGCGAGCTGCTCCTGTCCTGACCTTCATCACTTATCACCTGCCATGTCCTACCACCCTGAAACATACTGGAACGAGGTAGCGCAACGGGTAGCCTCCCGCGGCAAAGGCAACATCATTGCAGGCGACGACGAACCTTATTACCGTTATAAGAGAAAAAAATTCCTGGAGCTTCTTCATGCCATTCCCTTCACCGGCAAAACAGTGCTGGAGTTGGGCCCCGGCCCCGGCGGCAACCTGCTTGAAATATGGAAGCACAATCCCCGTGAGCTTTGCGGGGCGGATATTTCGGGAGAGATGATCACACTTGCCCGCAGGAACCTTCCGGCGGAGATCATGCTTTACAGGATTGAGGATGATGTGCTCTCTTTCGGGGCGGATCACTTTGACATCGTGCTTACATCTACCGTTTTGCAGCATACCACCGATGCGGCGATGCTGGAAAAGACCATTGCCGAAATGTGCCGCGTGGGCAGGAGCGATATTTATATTTTTGAGCGGATAGAGAAAAAGATCAAGGGGGATGAGCTGTGCCTGGGGCGGCCCGCAGGATTTTACGCGGAGCTGTTTTTAGAGCACGGTTTTAAGTTGGTGAGAACGGAATTCCTGCGGGTGCAGGCCAGCTACCTGGTATCGGGCGCCATACGGAAAATATTCAGCAGGAAGAGCCGCAGGGAAGGCGAAAAAAATTCTTCTCTTGCCCTACTTTTACAAAAAATATCTTTGCCGTTTACGTCGGTGCTGGACCGCCTTACCAGGGCAGACCGCGACCTGGCCATGCTTCACTTTCAAAAGAACAAGGAATGAAAAAATACGCCGTTATTGTTGCAGGAGGATCGGGAAAAAGAATGGGCAGCGCCATTCCCAAGCAGTTCCTGATGCTGAACGATAAGCCTGTTCTTTACTATACCCTTAAAACCTTCCTGGAATCGTACGAGGACATGAACATCATCCTGGTGCTTCCTGAAGAATATGCCGACATGGGCAAGGAGATCATCGACGCCTACTTCGATTACGAACGTATCCATCCCACAACCGGCGGCGAAAGCCGCTTTCATTCCGTCCAGAGCGGCCTTCGCCTCATTGAAGACGAAAGCATCATCTTCGTTCACGACGCGGTACGCTGCCTCGTAAGCACCGACCTTATTCACCGCTGCTACGAGAACACCCTGCGCATGGGCAGCGCCGTTCCCGTGATCCGCTCCAGGGACAGCGTACGCATGCTGAACGAGGAAGAGAACGACAACGAAG
>DASWNB010000504.1:0-7611 GCA_036399455.1 Flavisolibacter sp.
GGTGGAAGGCATAAGGCATAAGGTTTAAGGCCAAAGGCAGTTGCCGCCCAATTCCTAATTCCAAATTCCTTCTTATCACACCTTCTGCCTTCAGCCTTATACCCTGCACCCTTCCCCCAAACAAACTTGGGAGTTAGCGCCAATTTTTGAACATTTGCTGTCTCATCAAAACTCCACCCGTGTTCCAAAACAGGATTACAGAACTCTTTGGCATTCAATACCCCATCATCCAGGCGGGCATGATCTGGGCCAGCGGCTGGCGGCTTGCCAGCGCCGTGAGCAATGCGGGAGGTCTTGGCATGATCGGGGCGGGAAGCATGTACCCCGATGTGCTGCGGGAACACATCCGGAAATGCAAGGGAGCCACGGACAAGCCCTTTGCCGTGAACGTTCCCCTGCTTTACCCCGACCTGGACAAGCATATCCAGATCATCATCGAGGAGGGAGTGAAGGTGGTCTTTACCTCGGCGGGTAATCCAAAGACCTGGACACAGCATTTCAAGCAGCATGGCATTACAGTGGTGCACGTGGTCAGCAGCAGTAAATTTGCGCTGAAGGCCCAGGAAGCCGGCTGCGACGCAGTAGTGGCTGAGGGCTTTGAGGCCGGGGGGCATAACGGACGGGAAGAAACCACCACCCTGGTGCTGATCCCGGCAGTGGCAAAGGCGGTTAACATCCCGGTAATAGCCGCGGGGGGCATAGCAACAGGCAGGCAGATGCTGGCAACGATGGTGCTTGGAGCCGAGGGAGTGCAGGTAGGGACCCGTTTCGTGGCCAGCGAGGAGGCTTCCTCCCATCATAATTTTAAACAGGCAGTGATCCGTGCAGCGGAAGGTGACACCTTGTTGTCCTTGAAAAAGCTTACACCCGTTCGCCTGCTGAAGAACAGGTTCTTTCAACAGGTATCGGAGGCCGAATCCCGTGGTGCCGACCTGGAGGAGCTGAAGCAGATACTGGGAAGGGCAAGGGCCAAGAAAGGCATGCACGAAGGCGACCTGGAAGAAGGGGAGCTGGAGATCGGCCAGGTAAGCGCCCTGCTGGACGATATACTGCCCGCCGCTATAATTGTAGAGAATCTCTGGACGGAATTCAAACAGGCAGTAGAAAGTCCGCTAAAAAACATTATATTTAAACCGTGATTGATGAGGTGGATTTGATCACTTCGTAATGGCCGGCGAGCCCGGGGCAAAGGCCATTAAAACACCAATATAACAATGAAATTGAAATTACTGCTTCTTACCTGCGCCTTCAGCCTTGCCGGATTAATGGCCAAAGCCGGGGAAACGCCCCCTGATAACGGAGGAGACACCAAAAAGACCGATATAGCCGGCGGAGTTGTTGACGGCGAGTCTAAAAAAGCCATCGGCAGCGTTAACGTCATTGCCTATTCAGCCAGTAAAAAAGAGAAAGTTGTCGTCACTGATGGCACCGGCCACTATTCCTTCGACGACCTGAAGCCCGGCACTTACAAGCTTGTCTTTGAAAAAGACGGTTATAAAAAAGTGACAAAAGACAAGGTTACCATCAAGAGCGACGAAGCCCTGCAGCTTAACATCGAAATGTATGAGCATACGGACTTCAACTTTATGCCCGGCCAGCTCCTTTTCTTCGACTTCGATTAAAAAAACGCCTTATATATTTTTGAATTGGGATGTGTGTACCACATCCCAATTTTTTTTGTTGTGCTTCAGGAGCGAGATGCCGCCTGCCAGCCATTCTTCCTCGAATTTCTTGTGCTCCAGGTGGCTCCAGGCCTCGTGGAAGTCCTTCTTGTGCAGGTCGCGGTTGGCAATGGTTATGTGGGGGTGGTAAGGTCTTGTTTCGAACTTCATCGGATAGGCGTTCCGTTCACGGAAAAACTCATCGGTTTGCTTTTTTACTTCCGCCAGCCTGCTGTTGGGCTGTAAGGCAATAAAGAGCGTGCGGGGAGGAAAGGAGGAGAAGTTACCCGTAGCTGCGGTAAGAGGCTCGATGCTTCCCGCCAGCCGGTCCATATCCGCCATAAGGCTGCTTTCCCTTTCGTCTTCCATCCAGAAGGGAGGCATCAGCGTAATATGGGCAGGAGATTTCAAAGCCACCTGGCAGCCATATTTATGGAGCATGTAATTCTTCCACTCCAGAACCTTTTCGTTCAGCTCCGGCGGCAGCACAATGGCTATGTAGTACATCTGCATGGTGTAAAGGTCGGGAGAGGTGGTGATTGTTAGCTACGGGTTGCGAGCCGCTTAGGCGCAACCGGGATTATGGTTAGGACCTTTGGCTTCAGGCTTGGAACTTATGACTTGAGGCTTCTGGCTTATCAGCTATAGCTCGGCGCCCCGGATCTTCTCTTCTTTCTCCTCTTCAAAGGGGGTTTCTTTCAGCATCGTAGTCCGGGCCATGGCAGCCAGCACAGGATAATGAACTTCAATCCATTCGTAGACTACTTCAATGGCTTTGCCTGCCTCCTCTCTCGTGAGGCCTGCAAGCTGGAATTCATCCATCAGGTTTTTCATGGCAGTAAGATGTGGTTATGCATGAAAGAGTTGGGGGTTGGATGTTAATGGGTTAGAATCGGGGGCATCTTAACAAAAATGGTGCCTTTTTGTGAAAAGGATCAAAAAGAAAAGCCCCGCTGTAGGCGGGGCTTCTGTGGTGTTATGGTCAGCAGTGATTAATCTATATCTATGTCAAAGTCGTCGGAGCTCTTCCTGATCGTGAATTTCTTTTGCTTTTCCAGGAAGCTGCGGTAGCGGTTATATACTTCCTGTGACTGCTTCTTGCCGTTGATGGTCAGTTCGCCGTCCTCGTGTTCGATGGTGTACTCCTCCTTTTTGTCGATCAGGCCGTCCTTTTCCAGCCCGTCAATAAAGCTCTTGTAAGCTTTCAGCTCGGCCTTTGCCTTTTCAATTTCCTCGTGGGCGTCCCTGAGCGACCTCTCGATCTGGGGCTTCAGGTCTTTCATCTCTTCCTTAAGCTTGCCAAGATCCAGTTTTGTTGCCTCGTTTACCTCCTTCTGTATCTTTTCAATATCTACCTTGGCAAGAGCCATCTCGGTTTCAGCCTTGATCTTGGCTACATCTATTTCCTTCATGGCCTTCTCTATCTCGGCCTTGACCTTTGTCATGTCCATGTCCTTGAATTCAGCCTTGTCCATATGCAGCTTGGCTGCGTCCAGTTCTTTCATGGCCTTGTCCATCTCTACGCGCATCTTGGTTACGTCGATGTCCTTCATGGCCTTTTCAATGTCGACCCTGATCTTCGCGGCGTCCACCTGGGAGGACTCGATGGCCTCACGGATCTGCTTTTCGATCTTGCTGAAGTCCGTTTCCTTCAGCGAACGTTTCAGTTCCTGCTCGCCTCGTTCCAGCTCTGCGATGGCATCGTCAATGTCCCTGATCTTTTTTTCGCGGTGCTTGTTGGGAGTAGTGTCGGCTATGTTGCGGGTGTTTGTTGCCGAATGATCCTGCCATGCCGCGGCAGTCACCACCATTCCGCATACCAGCACGGCCAGGGGCAGTTTCCTGAGCCAGAAATTCCTTTTCATAAACTTTGGTTTTTTGATTAACGAATGATTTCGTAGACAAATATACGAGCGGTTTCGTAGTAACGGAATCTTTCTTTGGAATTTAAATTTCTTTAACAGAAGGGAAGCTGTTGGCTGATGGCTGTTAGCTGATGGCTTGTTTACGTAAGGCCTTCGGCCGAAGGCATTCTTCTTCTTAAGGGTTTAAAAATTAACCGCCAGGACGCGAGGACGCAAGGAATGATAGGTATAACTATCTGTATTTTCCTCGCGTCTTGGCGCCCTGGCGGTTATACTAAAAGATTCTGATTTAAACTCACAGTTGAAGGCCGCAGGCCTTACGTAAACAAGCCATCAGCTAACAGCTATCGGCCATCGGCTCTCTCCGCAACTATCTCCTCAGCCATTTCACCATCTCCTTCCACGTAGGCTTCTTGCCGTAAAGCAGGATGCCCGTGCGGTAGATCTTGGCGCTTAGCCAGGTGGTGAACAGGAAGCCCAGCACCAGCAGCACCATCGACAGGGCCAGTTCCCAGATCTGCACCGTATCGGGTACGCCGAAGGGTACGCGGGCCATCATGACTATGGGAGAGAAGAAGGGTATTATGCTCGACCATACCGCCAGCGGGCTGGTAGGGTCGTTGATGGCGTTGATCATGATGATGATGCCCATGATGATGGGCAGCGTGATGGGGAAGGTAAGGCTCTGCGCATCCTGCGAGTCTTCATTCACGGCACTGCCTACAGCCGCAAACAGCGCAGCATAGAACAGGTAGCCGCCCAGGAAGTAAAACAGGAAGCAAACGATCACCAGCGGCCAGTTGATGGTGGACAGGCTTACCTGCGTGTTGGCCATCATGCGCATGGTATCGTTGGCTTGTGCCGAGGCGCCCGGGATTTCAGCACCCTGCTGCTGCACCTGCTGCAGCACATCGTCCGGTATAAAGGACATCATCAGAGTGCTCAGTCCGGCAATCAGCACGATCCACATAAGGAATTGCGTCAGTCCCACGGCGCCAATGCCTATGATCTTGCCCATCATGAGCTGGAACGGCTTCACCGAGGATACCATCACTTCCGCAATGCGGTTGGTCTTTTCTTCCATCACACCTCTCATTACCATCACGCCATAAACAAACAGGGTAATATAAATGAGAAAGGCTGTTATATAACCGATGCCGCTGGCCAGCTCGAAATTAGAGCCCGACACTTTTTCCAGCTCATCCACTTTTTTGAACTCGATCTTTGCGCCGGCGCCTTTCTTCAGCGATTCGATCACCTTCGGATCTATCTTGAGCGAATCGGCAATGGCGTTATTTTCCAGTGAGCGGACAATGTCATCCTTGATGCGGTCGTTGGCAAAGCGGCTCAGGCTTTTTTGTGTTACTATCCTGAACTCGTCGGTCTGGTTGATGCCGGTGCGTGGAGGATAGAGCAGGGCCGAGAATCCTTTATCCGTGAAATTGCCGGTGTCCACATCGCTCCTGAACTCGTAGGAAACGGTCTTGCTGTTTTCGAGGTTGGATTTGAGGATGCCCTTCGGGTCCACTACCGCTATCTTTTCGTTGCGGATGTTGCGGACGGTGAAGAAGATGACGCCACCGATGAGAGCCACGAAGAGGAGCGGGGTGAGTATGGTGGAAAGAATAAAGGTCTTTTTACGTACGCGGCTCAGGTATTCGCGTTTTATGATGAGCCATGTTTTATTCATAGCAGTAAGTTTAAGCGTTTAGGTTTTGAAATTGACGGGCAGCCGGTGTTCCTTCCACCAGGCGGATAAAGATCTCGTTCAGCGAAGGAAGTATTTCATGGAACATGGTGATGTTCCTGTCCTGCTGCAGGAAATAGCGGAGCACGTCGTTTGGTTTGCTCCCTTCATGGATCTTCACCACCAGCGAATAGTCCTCGTTCTGCCTCACGATGTCGAAGGCGTCGCTGTGCGTATTAGGCGGCATGCTGTCGAAGCCGATGCGGAAGAGGTTTTCCTTGAACTGCTGCTTTACGTTCCGCACCGTTCCGTCGAGTATCTTATTGCCCTTGTTCACCAGCACGATGTGGTCGCAGATCTCTTCCACCTGCTCCATGCGGTGGGTGCTGAAGATGACGGTGGAACCCTGGCGGGCAAGGTTGAAGATTTCATCCTTTATAACGTTGCTGTTTACGGGATCCAGGCCGCTGAAAGGCTCGTCGAGAATGATGAGTTTGGGACGATGGAGTACGGTGGTGACGAACTGCAGCTTTTGCGACATGCCTTTGGAGAGGTCTTCCACCTTGCGGTTCCACCAGCTTTGCATTTCCAGCTTTACGAACCATTCCTTGATAAGCTCCATTGCCGTGCTGCGGTCGAGGCCCTTGAGCTGGGCCAGGTAAAGCGCCTGCTCCCCGATCTTCATCTTTTTGTACAGCCCTCTTTCCTCGGGCATGTAGCCGATCTTCTCCACGTCTTTCATGGCGTCGAAAGGCTTTCCTTCAAACAGCACCTGCCCTTCGTCGGGGTACAGGATGCCTGTGATCATGCGGAGCAGCGTGGTCTTGCCCGCGCCGTTTGGTCCAAGCAGGCCGAATATGCTGCCGGGTTCTACCGAAAAGCTGATGTCATCAACCGCTTTCTGGGTGGCATAATGCTTCTTGAGGTTGCGTAGTTCTAATACTGCCATGTGCTTTTCTGTTTTGGTCGGTTAAAAATAAAGGCGTGCGGGGATTGAAGGAACTAAGTTAGATGAACGCTTGTTTTGTAGATACATAAACCCCCTAAAACAGGTACGTACGGGGTATATCGGCGGTATTTTCGTTAAGAAGGAGGCCGCCGGAGGTTTAAAGCCGCTTTTGTCTCAACTTCGCGCAAATTATTGTATTTCTATGAGAACATTTAGAGCTGCTTTGGTGGCATTGAGCCTCGTCTTTGTGGTTGCCCTGTCCGGTTGGGGATTCCTGGTGCACCGCACCATCAACCAACTGGCCATTTACCAGCTTCCCAAAGACATGCAGCCTTTCTTCCACAGCAATATGGAATACCTCGTCCGTCACTCGGTCCGCCCCGACCGGCGCCGTAACTCCGACAAGGAAGAAGAGACAAAGCATTTTATCAACTTCGAAGCGTATGGTGATTCCGCCGCCTGGAAGATGCCCCTGGACTGGAACGCCGCCACCCGCCGCTATAAACGCGACACCCTGCTCAAGTACGGCTACGTGCCTTATTGGATAATGGTGATGAAAGACCGCCTGACCAATGCTTTCCGCACAGGCAACAGGGACAGCATCCTGTTTTATTCCGCCGACCTGGCGCACTACATAGCCGATGCCCATGTGCCCCTGCATACCAGCGTTAACTACGACGGCCAGCTTACCGGCCAGAAGGGCCTTCACAGCCTCTGGGAATCCGCCATTCCCGAAATTCACCTCAAGGAATACAACCTCTATACAAAGCACAAGGCCAAATACCTGTCCCGCCCCGGCCGTGCCATCTGGAACGCGACACGTGAGGCGCATTTGCTGCTGAAGGATTTGCTTCTGCAGGAGAAAGAAGCTTCAAAAGGAATCCCCGACTCGGTCAAGTACCGTTTCCAGACCCGGAACGGCCGGGAAGTAAGGAGCTACAGTTCTACCTTTGCAAAGGCTTACAGCAAGCGTTTAGGCAATACCATCAATACGCAACTGCTGCGCTCCTCCGAACTCTGCGCCGATTTCTGGTACACCTGCTGGGTAGATGCAGGCAAGCCGGACCTGAGCAAGCTGATGACTGCCCCGGCTACTGAAGAGAAAAAAGAAAAACTGAAAGAAGAACTGAAAGCGTTCCGAAAGAACCAGCTCATCGAAGCCAAGCTTCTTTTGTCACGCCAGGAAGCACCGCGTTCGGAGGAGTAGGTCTAAGTCGTGAATCGTGAATCGTCAATCGTGAATGGGTCGCCTAAGGTAGGCGGTGTTTTCTTTAGCGGGGGGCTGAAATACTCAATATTTAACGCTCAATGTTCAGTTTTCAAGTAGGTTCCTGAACTGGAAATCCCTTGAGCATTGAGTATTGGGCGTTGAATATTGAATATTTTACCAGCTCCTTATTACAATAAAGACTGCACCTGGTAAACGAGCCATTCACGATTCACGATTGA
>DASWNB010000505.1:0-2300 GCA_036399455.1 Flavisolibacter sp.
ACAGCTTCTCTTACACTTTCGGTATCGAAGCCAGCAACTGCTTCTCTTACACTTTCGGTATCGAAGCCAGCAACTGCTTCGTGTACTCCGTTTGCGGACGCAAATAAATATCGTCCGCGGAGCCGCTTTCAACAATGGAGCCTTTGTTCATTACCATGATGCGGTCGCTCATGTAGCGGACCACGGCAAGGTCGTGGGAGATGAAGAGAAGGGTGAGGCCGAGGTCGCGTTTTAATTCATTCAAGAGATTCAGCACTTGTGCCTGTACGCTTACGTCGAGGGCGGAAACAGATTCGTCGCAGACGAGGAAGGAAGGGGTGAGGCCGAGGGCACGGGCAATGACGATGCGCTGGCGCTGGCCGCCAGAGAATTCGTGGGGATAGCGTTTCATCATGGCGGGCGGCAGGTCTACGCGGCCAAGCAGTTCCGCTACACGGTCCTTGCGCTTGCGCGACGAGCTTTCAATACCTGCCACTTTCATGGGTTCTTCTATGGCTGCGCCGATGGTAAGCCTGGGGTTGAGAGAAGAGTATGGGTCCTGGAATACCAGTTGTACATTCTTGCGCAGCTTCACCACTTCTTCCTTGCTCAGGCGGGTAATGTCCGTGCCTTCGTAAACGATCTTTCCTTCGCTGGGCTCCACCAGCCGCAGCAGGGTTCTGCCCAGCGTGGTTTTGCCGCAGCCCGATTCGCCTACAAGACCCAGCGTTTCTCCCTTGAAAATAGAAAAGCTTACGCCGTTCACCGCCGTAAAAAAGCTGAGCGGCTTGCCAAGAAGCGAGGTCTTCGTGGTATAACGTACCGTCAGCCGGTCCACGTCCACCAGCACGTCGCTGTATGTTTTTTGCGGGGCTGGGTGGGATGAAGATTTTATGATGGGATCGCCCTCTTTCCGGTTCAGGAAATCACTTACTATGGGCAGCCTTTCGCCGCGGGGATGGGCGGCGGGGCGGCACGCGATGAGGGCACGCGTGTAGGGATGCTGCGCCTGCCTGAAGATCGCATTCGTATTTCCCTCTTCAACTATCTCACCCTTGTACATGATGGCTACGCGGTCTGCTATTTCGGCCACAACACCCAGGTCGTGCGTGATGAAAATAACGCCCATGTTTTGCTCCCGCTGCAAATCTTTTATGAGGTCGAGTATGGTTTTCTGCACGGTTACATCCAGCGCAGTTGTGGGCTCGTCGCAGATCAGCAGCGAGGGCTGGCAGCACATGGCCAGCGCTATCATCACCCGCTGTTTTTGCCCGCCGCTCAGTTGGTGCGGGTACGCATTGAAGATAGTTTCGGGACGGGGCAGCTTTACACGGTTAAACCACTCGATGGTCTGGCGCTTTGCTTCGGCGGTGCTGATCTTCCTGTGCCGCAGCAGGCCTTCCATCACCTGCTTGCCACAGCGCATCACGGGATTAAGTGAGGTCATTGGCTCCTGGAAGATCATGGCGATCTTGTTGCCGCGGATGTCCTGCATCTCCCCGGCAGGGGTTTTCAGCAGGTCGATAGCAGAATTCCCATCTTCCGAAAAAAGCATCTCCCCCCCGGCGGGATAAACCGCGGGAGGCGAGGGCAGGAGCTTGAGAATGGACAGTGAAGTAACCGATTTGCCCGAACCCGATTCGCCCACCACGGCTACGATCTCGCCACGGTTAACAGAAAGCGAAATATTCTTTACGGCATGCGTCACTGTTTGCTCCGTGACGAAGTCGACTGAAAAATTTTTTATCTGGAGGAGGGACGGCATCGGCTCTGTTTGATTTAATTGCAAGACGGCAGCACCTTGATGGTGAGCTTCTTTGGCGGCGTGGGGTAATAAGCCATGCACACCGCGCAATCGGCTTTCGTGGTGGAATCGACCTTGAAATAAAACTCGTCGCCTTCCTTCAGCTCTTTGTCGAAGATGCAGGGATTGGCGAGGCCGAATACGTTGCCGTATGTCCTGCCGGTATTCTCGTCGATCCAGGCGGTGTTGATGAGCGAGGTGTCCATGTTTCCCTCCAGCAGGCGGATGGTGTAGTTGGAGCAAATGCCCTTGATCTCCAATCTTCCTTTAAAGCAGGTGCTTTTATTGGCCGCTTTGTTGCAGGTAGCGGAAGAGAGAAGGCATACGGCCAGGAACGACAGCAGGATTATTCTCATGGTTTAAAATTTAAGATGACGCACCGTAAGTCCGTTGTTGATAAGCTGCTTCAGCGAGTCGATGCCGATGCGCAGGTGGCGCTCCACGAATTGCTCGGTGATGCGGCGGTCGCTTTCCTCGGTCTTTACACCTTCGGGAGTCATGGGCTGGTCGCTTACCA
>DASWNB010000506.1:0-2036 GCA_036399455.1 Flavisolibacter sp.
GTCTATGTTCCTGAGACGTCCCTTTGTTCCAACCGGGATGTCCGGCGTGGCATCCACGGCGTGGTGTTCCATCAGCCGCTCAAAGCTTGTCCCATCCTTCAGCCTGTGGCGCTGCCTGCAACCGGAGCAGGCATAGCTCTGCGCAAATGGAAAGGTCTTTATATGATTTTCTGCGGAGCAGTTGGTGCAGGTAAATGTTTTCCCTTCCTCTACCTCCGTCCGCAATCCTGTAAGCTTCAGGCCACCAAACGAAGTGTAATGCACATGAAAGGCGGCCGAAAGGCCGTGGCGCTCTGGTCCCATCAGCTCCAGCCGCTTCCCGTCAGTCCGTGCAAATTCATAGATCCTGAACCTGGAGTTCCAGCCGGGCAGCCAGGCTTCGCCTTCCACTTCCCATTTATAGCAGGTGTACTTTCTTTCGAGCAGGAACGACTTGCCGGACAGCTTCCGGTGATCGCCAATATCCGGCTTGTCTTCTATCAGCGGGATAAGGGAAGAAGGGTCACGGTCCGTTTCATAAACAGCATAAAGGCCGTATCCTTCACCCAGCAGTGTCATTTGCCCATCCTCGAACAGGATGGTCCAGTAGTTAAAAACGAATTCCTCTAACCAGGCCCGGAACCTGCCCAGCACCCTGAACTTCCTGCCGTTCCACTCTCCTTCCGTTCCCGGCTGTATGAGGCCGAAGTTTTCCAGCACGGCAAAAACGGACTTCCTGGACAGCACGCCGCCCGTACGGCCGATGACCGAACCGCATTCGCAGCGGATGGCGTTGGTGCCTTCGTGCGAGAAGTGAAGCACCCGGGCGCATTCGGGGCATTGCAGCAGGGAAGGTTGTGTTATCATCAGCGTTTCAGAAATTGTTCCTGCTCCACCGTTGCATCAAAATGTTCCCGGATGGCCTTGTAAAGGCTATCCACGGTTCCGTCGTTGTTGCGCAGGTAATTGCTCAGGTAAATGTCGATATTGATGCGGCCGTGCTCGGGCCATGTGTGTATGGACAGGTGGCTTTCGCTGAGGCAGACCACGGCGGTGAACCCGGCCGGCGAGAAGTTGTGGTACACCTCTCCGAGCTTATGCAGCTCATGCCTCCCGATCAGTTCATCCACCACCTCGCGGAAGCTTTCGTATTGCCGCAGCGGCAGGCCGTCGCCCGCCCGTAATGTAGCGATAAGGTGCGTTCCCGGTTGATAGCTCATAGTACAGTTAGGTTCCTGGAAGGAAAAATAAGGGAAAAGTTCGATAAATCGATGACCGGTGAGAGACTACCGATAAACGACAGGAGAGGTTAACCGCCAGGACGCGAAGAACACACTAAGGAAACATCGGCGCCGGGGAATAGAATTTTCAATATTCAATGCCCAACTCTCATTACTCAAGGGCGTTCCTAACAAAGTCCACTCACGACGAACTTGAGTATTGAACATTGAATATTGAATATTTCTTCCGCCAAACTGCACCAACCTCAAACTTCAAACCTCAAACCTCAAACTTTCCTCTTCTTCCTGGCGAGGTACTTCTCGTTGATGATCTGGTCCATCGGCTTGTCATAGACCTTGCTTTCGAGCCAGGAGATGATGTCGAGGTAGGCGAAGGCGCGGGTTTCGAAGCGGCTTTTTTCAAGGCCCTTGATCTTGGCGAGCAGCTTTTCGAAGTGAGGCTTTATCTGGCGGGGGCTTACGTAGAAGTTGTTGCGGAGAAAGCGGAACATCTCCTCTTCTATTACGGTCAGCGTTTCCATCTTGGCCAGGAAGCGGTAGACGGAACGGGTGAGCGAATCGAGTATGTCGTAGTTACCCAGCTCGTAATGGGCCAGCAGGTGCAGCAGGCGGGCATAGCACTGCAGGTCGTTGCGGAGGTCCACCTTCCAGTTGATGATCTTGTGGAGGTAGTCGATGGATTTCTCGTAATCGCCGCAGCCAAAGTACAATGAAGCGATCTTGTAGTAGAACACCAGTATGCGGTGCCTGTCGAGGTAGAGGGCGTATTCGTCCAGCTTCTGCTCCACGTACGTTACAAGCGGCAGCCCTTCGCGG
>DASWNB010000507.1:0-5835 GCA_036399455.1 Flavisolibacter sp.
GGTGTCCACTTTATGGGCATAGAAATGATCACCGCTCAGGTTGGCAAAAGCATCAATGTCTTCACTGGTGATGAGTCTTTTTTCGGTAACGATCTGGTCGCCTACCTGCAGGTCTTCGTAATGTTTGCGGAACGGATGCACATCGGAAGTGCGTCCTTTTGCATTGGGCTGGAAACTTTGTGTAATGGCCGTGATGGCTGATGGCGAACCCTGCACCGCCACACGCTGCATATAGTGCTTCACACCACGAACGCCTCCCATTTCTTCGCCTCCGCCTGCCCTTCCGGGACCGCCGTGTATCAGCATGGGCAGTGGCGAGCCATGACCTGTGCTTTCCTTTGCACATTCCTGGTTCAAAACCAGTATCCTGCCGTGGTGCGTGGCGGCGCCTACCACAAATTCGGTAGCCAGCCGGTCATCGGCGGTTACAATGGTGCAGCAGAGAGAGCCCTTTCCTTTTTTGGCAAGAGCCACCGCATCGTTCAGGTCCCTGTACGGCATGATGGTGCTTACCGGGCCGAAGCATTCTATATCGTGTACGTCTTCGCTCTTGAAAGGATTGTCGTTGCGCAGCAGTACCGGCGACATGAAAGCGCCTTTGCTGGCATCTGCATCCACCAGTTCCACGCTGTCCAGCGAGCCGTAAACGATCTGCGAGCTGGCCAGCAGCTTCTGGATGTTCTGCCGCACCTCGTCGCGCTGGCCTGTGCTGGCCAGGGAGCCCATTCTCACTTTTTCGTTCAGCGGGTTGCCTATGGTGGTTTGCTGGAGCGCTTTGCCCAGGGCTATGTACGCATCTTCCAGCAGGTGCTCGGGAACAAATATGCGGCGGATGGCCGTGCATTTCTGTCCTGCCTTCACCGTTATTTCCTTACGCACTTCCTTGATGAACACGTCCCACTCCGCCTGGCCGGGCCTCACATCATCACCCAGCACAATACAGTTGAGCGAATCGGCTTCCATATTGAAAGGCACGCTTTCTTCCAGTATGCGCTTGTGCGCTTTCAGCATCAGCCCTGTTGATTTGGAGCCCGTGAAGGTCACCACATCCTGGGCGGTTACATGGTCCAGCATGTCGCCGGCGCTGCCGCAAAGCAACTGAAGCGCACCTTCGGGGAGAATGCCGGAAGCGATGATCTCCCTTACTACAGCTTCGGTTAGATAACAGGTAATGGAGGCGGGTTTTACCACTGCGGGAACGCCGGCCAGCCAGTTGACGGCGCATTTTTCCAGCATGCCCCATATAGGGAAATTGTAAGCGTTGATGTGCACGGCCACGCCTTCCTTTGGCACCAGCAGGTGATGGGCCATAAAGCTGCCGCCTTTGCTGAGCCCAACCGGATCGCCATCGGTGCAATAGGGCAGGTCGGGGAATTTGCGGCGGAGCGATGCGTTTGCAAAAAGATTGCCTATGCCGCCTTCAATGTCTATCCACCCGTCGGCGCGGGTAGCGCCGGTATGGTAGCTTACCTGGTAGAACTTTTCCTTGTTGGCCATCAGGTGAACGGCCAGCGCCTTGAGCATGCGGCCCCTTTCATGGAAGCTCATGCGGCGCAGGGCGGGATTGCCGGTTTCGCGGGCATATTGCAGAACGGAGTTGAAGTCGAGGCCTTTGGTGCTGGCGGAGGCAACGGGTTCGCCGGTCACCGCATCGTAGAGGGCCTGGCCTTCGCCGTCGCCGGGTACCCACCGGCCCGTGATATAGTTTTCGAGTTTTTTCATTTTCTGGAAGATTTAAAGTCCGCCGGAAGCTTCCGGCCGGGCGGTCAGGAAACAATAACGCCAAACTGCTTTAAATGGTGCAGGGCGTGCTTATGGAGCAGGTGCACGTTCTCTTCGAAATTCAGGTCTCCGAAGAAGGGATTGCGGGTCACCTGCAGGTTGTTCTTCTCGAACACCGTAAAAAAGAAGTCAATTTCGGTTTGCAGTTCGTTTATGGCGGCCTCCACGGAAATATTGCGTACCGGGGCAGGCACTTCGGACATGAAGGGGTTTGCTGTATTTTCCCTGAAAGGCTTGTCGCTCAGCATAAAATCACGCATCCGCTGGAGGTTTTCGGGAGGCGTGTGGATATCGGCAAAAGGCATCTTGCCGGAGGCGATGCGCATGGTATCCGAAAAATGCTCTACCATCTGCTGGAAGGTCATCTTACCCCAGGCGGGCTGTGTGTCCGAAGGAGTTTTTCTTAAAAGGGGAATGAACCTGTTCTTTAAGAAGTCGCTTTTTTCTGCATGCATAGCCTGTCTTTAGGAATGCAAGTTTAGGAACTATTGTGCAGAAACGGCCGGCTTGGAAGCTAATTCCTGCTCGATGCAGGAGCCCAGTGCCTGGAAAATCTCGTCAACCGAGCCTTCGCCCCTGATCTTCTCAAATTTGCCCTGTTCCTTGTAGTGCCCGGCTACGGCTTCGGTTTCGTTCTTGTAAACGGCAAAACGGTGGCGGATGACGGCCTCGTTGGTATCGTCGCTGCGGCCGGAGGTTTCGCCGCGCTTCAGCAGCCTTTTAACCAGCTCGTCCTCGCTTACTTCGAGGGCCAGGACCTTGCAAATGGAGGTTTTTTTAAAGGAAAGCAGCTTGTCCAGCGCCTCGGCCTGGGCCAGGGTGCGGGGGAAACCATCGAACAGGAAGCCTTTGGCACCGGCGTGCTTTTCCAGGCAGGTGTCGATCATGGCTATAACCACTTCATCGGGAACCAGTTGGCCTTTGTCCATGAAATTGCGGGCTTCAAGGCCCAAAGGGGTCTTGTCGCTGATTTCCTGGCGCAGGAGGTTGCCTGTTGACAGGTGCACCAGGCCAAACTTTTCGACGATTCTTTCAGACTGCGTACCCTTTCCACTGCCGGGAGGGCCAAAGAGGATCAAATTAAACATAGGCGCTTACTAACCTTGATGGACAAATATAGCGGTAAAATAGATATGTACCGCGTGGGAATGCAAAGGTCTTTAGCATTTGTTTAAAAATCCAAACCCGGCCCGCTGACGTAACTTTAGCATAATATAACCTGTCATGAAATACCTGCTCTTCCTCATACCGATGGCCTTCAGCCTTCTATCCTGTTCTTCTCAAACCAATAAAAACACGGCTATGGACTCCACAGACAAGAAAAACCCGGTTTATTCCAATTCCGACAGCTCGAAAGTGAACCTCAGCGAGGACGAATGGAAGAAGATACTGCCCGAGGACGTGTACTACATCGCCCGCCAGAAGGGCACTGAAAGGCCCTGGACCAGCAAATACGAGGGTTTCAAGGAAAAGGGCACCTATTACTGCGCCGCCTGCGGCAATGGCCTTTTTGTAAGCGATACCAAATTTGAAAGCGGCTGCGGATGGCCCAGCTTTTACCAGCCCATCAGCAAGGCCAGCATCATCTACGCCCCCGACAATGCCCACGGCATGACCCGCACCGAGGTCATGTGCGGCCGCTGCAAGGCCCACCTCGGCCACGTCTTCGACGACGGCCCTCCCCCCACCGGCCTCCGCTACTGCATTAATGGAGTAGTTCTGGACTTTAAGAAGGCCCAGGAAGCGGAGAAGAAGTTTAATGAGAAGAAAAGCTGATGGCTATTGGCTGTTAGCTGATGGCTTGTTTACGTTCAACCTATTAACAAACATTACTTCCAAACAGCATTTTTTTGAAACGCTAAGAACGCGAAGAGCCGCAAAGAAGCGCAAAGGGGAAGCATATGGTACTTCTTTGCGCTCTTAGCGGTTACTCCAAATCTTCATTTTTATTAACAACAAGTCAAAAGGTTGCACGTGCACGGCTAACAGCCAACAGCTATCGGCCATCAGCTTTCTTAAAAGCGTTACTTTAGCCTAACAAACTTTTCCCATGACACGCTTACTTCATTACTGCTTTATCCTGCTGTTCCTGGCGGGAGGAATCGCATCGGCACAGGTGAACCTGTCGCAACCGCTGCCTACAGATCCGAAAGTAAAGATCGGCAAGCTGCCTAACGGGCTTACCTACTACATCCATCAAAATTCCAAACCCGAAAAAAAGGTGGAGCTCCGCCTGGTGGTCAATGCCGGCTCTGTGCTGGAAGATGAGAACCAGCGCGGACTGGCCCACTTTATGGAGCACATGGGTTTTAACGGCACCAAGAATTTCAAAAAGAACGAGCTGGTGGACTATCTCCAGAAAACCGGCGTTGAATTCGGCGCCGACCTGAATGCCTATACCAGCTTCGATGAAACCGTTTATATTCTCCCCATTCCCTCCAATGATGCAAAGAGCATAGACAAGGGACTGACCGTGCTGGAAGACTGGGCCTTCAACAACCTTATGGACAAAGCCGAAATTGAGAAGGAAAGAGGCGTTGTGCTGGAAGAATCGCGGCTGAGCAAGGGCTCCGATGAAAGAATGAGCCGCCAGTATTTCCCCCGGTTGTTCAACGGCTCAAAATACGCCGAGCGGCTGCCGATAGGAACGGATAACGTGCTCAGGACCTTCAAGCCCGAAACCCTCCGGAGCTTCTACAGGCAATGGTACCGCCCCAACCTGATGGCTGTTGTTGTAGTGGGCGATATGAACCCTGCGGAGGTGGAGAAGATGATAAAGGCACATTTCGGTAAGGCCACCAATCCTCCCAATGCGAAGGCTCGTCCTGCCATCATCCCCATCAAAACATGGACAAAACCCGAAGCCATGGTGGTGACCGACGAAGAAGCCACCAACACGGTTTTGCAGATATACAATTTTGTAAAGCCCGCCAAGCCCGTGAAAACCTGGGCCGATTACAGGCGGAGCATCGTTGAAGGATTGGTAACATCACTTATCAACCAGCGCCTACAGGAGCTGACCCAAAAGGCAAACCCGCCTTTTATTTACGGGTTTTCGGGCATGAGTCCTTTCCTGAGAGGCTACCAGGCCTTTACCTCTTTTGCCGTACTGGGCGACAACACGGCGCAGGAAGCGGTAGATGCCCTGATCTCCGAAACAGAAAAAGCAAGGCAGTTCGGGTTTCTTGCTACCGAGCTGGATAGGGCCAAGGCCAACCTGCTCAACCAAACCGAAAAAGCCTATAACGAAAGAGACAAATCCGAATCGGGAATGCTGATCTGGCAATATGTGAACCACTATCTCCAGGGCAACCCCATTCCCGGCGTGGAGAAGCGCTACGAATTTGTGAAGCAGATCCTGCCCGGCATCACCCTGGCGGAGGTAAATGACATAGCCCGCGCAATGCCCGCCGCCACGAATGCCTTTGCCCTGATCACCGCCCCGGATAAAATGAAGGACAAGCTGCCCACCGGTGAAGCCCTCCTGAACACGGTGGTATCGGCCTCCAAAAAGCCCGTGGCCGCTTACGAGGAAAAAGCCGTAGCTACCGCCCTGCTCGACCGCATGCCCGTAGCCGGTAAGGTTGTGGAAGAAAAGAAGAACGAAAAGATCGGAACCACAGACCTTACCCTCAGCAATGGCGTTACCATCACCATCAAGCCTACCAAGTACAAGAACGACCAGGTAATGATGGATGCCTGGCGCCACGGCGGGTTCCACAAGTTTGCACTGGAGGATAAGGACAATGCCGAGAAGGCCGCCACGCTGGTGCGTGAAATGGGGGTGAAGGATATGTCGCCCAGCGACCTGCGCAAGTTCCTTTCGGGCAAGACCGTTTCCGTAACGCCCTATATGAACCAGCACGAGGAAGGCATTGAGGGCAGCAGCAGCGTGAAGGATTTCGAAACCTTCCTGCAACTGGTGCACCTGTACTTTACGCAACCGCGCAAGGATGAAGGCATGTTCAATTCCTTTGTGAAGAAGCAAAAAGGCATGATACAGTTCCTGAAGCAGAACCCGGAGATGTTTTACCAGGACACCATCAACAAGAT
>DASWNB010000508.1:0-4545 GCA_036399455.1 Flavisolibacter sp.
GACGTAATAGGGGGGCCCTATTTTGTTACCAAGCTCACCAACGCCGTGGTATCATCGGCCAATATCGAGGCCCACTCCCGTATCATCCTCCAGAAATTTATCCAGCGCGAGCTCATACGTATCTCCGGTGAAATCATCGGCGATGCCTACGAGGACAGTACCGACGTGTTCGACCTGCTGGACCAGGCCGAGAGCAAGATCTACGAAGTAACCAGCACCCACCTCCGCAATAATTATGAAACGATAGACTCCGTGCTGGTGAAAACCATCCAGCGTATCGAGGACCTTCGCCATAAAAATGAGGACGTGACCGGTGTGCCCAGCGGGTTCCCCTCGCTGGACCGGGTAACGTATGGCTGGCAGAGCACGGACCTTATCATCCTGGCTGCCCGTCCCGCCGTTGGTAAAACGGCCTTTGCCCTCAACCTGGCCCGCAATGCAGCGCTTCATCCCACCAAGCCTACACCTGTAGCGGTGTTTTCGCTGGAAATGAGCGCCGGGCAGTTGGTACAGCGTATCCTTTCCGCCCAAAGCGACATCTGGCTGGAAAAGATCTCCCGCGGCAAAATGGAGGAGCATGAAATGAAGCAGCTTTACGCCAAAGGCATCCAGACCCTGGCGCAGGCTCCCATCTTCATCGACGATACGGCCGCCCTCAACATTTTTGAATTGCGGGCCAAGTGCCGCCGCCTCAAGAATGCGAACAACATTGGCCTTATCATCATCGACTACCTCCAGCTCATGAGCGGCACCGGCGACCGCAACAGCAACCGCGAACAGGAGATCAGCACCATTTCCCGAAGCTTGAAAGGCCTTGCAAAAGAACTGCAGGTGCCCATCATCGCCCTGTCGCAGTTAAGCCGTGAAGTGGAAAAACGCAAGGACGGCAACAAGATGCCCCAACTGAGTGACCTCCGTGAATCGGGAGCCATCGAACAGGACGCCGACATGGTTATGTTCCTGTACCGCCCCGAGTATTACGATATTACGCAGGACGAAATGGGTGACAGCAACCGCGGCGAAACCCACGTGCGTATTGCCAAGCACAGGAACGGCTCGCTCGAAACCATCAAGCTCAGGGCCCTGCTTCACATCCAGAAATTCATCGAGGACGGCGGCAACGACTTCGGCCAGGGCCTGCCCTCCAACTTCAAACCTGTTTCCGGAACGGACGGCGGCGGCGCCCGCATGTTTATCCAAACGGGAAGCAAGATGAATGATATGGACGAGGAGGACCCATTTTAGATAACCGTTAAGAGACCACCGATGACCGATGTTTTCGGTGGTCGGTGGTCTCTCATCGGTAAACTTTCCTCCATGTCCCTTCCTTTCTTTTATCTCGATCAGCTAAACGCTCCGTCCGTAGTTCTGGACGAGGATACCTCGAAGCATGTGGTGCAGGTGCTGAGAATGAAAAAAGGAGAGGAACTGCTGCTGACGGATGGGAAGGGGACAAGGGCAAGAGCGGTGGTCAGCGATGATAACAGAAAGCGTTGCGAGGTAACCGTTATATCAACAGAAAAAGAGGAAGAAAGAAAGCACCGCGTTACCATTGCCATCTCACTACTAAAAAATGCTTCGCGTTTTGAATGGTTTCTTGAAAAAGCTACGGAGATAGGCGTCAGCGGCATCATACCCCTGATGTGCGAACGCACGGAAAAAGAACGCTTCCGCCACGACCGCATGAAGAGCATCCTCGTAAGCGCCATGCTGCAATCCCAGCAAAGTTTTCTCCCCGAGCTGCATCATCCCACAGAATTTTCAAAGCTGGCAGAGCAGGATGGCTACCAAAACAAATTCATCGCACATTGCCTCCCCGGCCAAAAACCAAGCCTTCCCTCTCTTCAAAAAAACGCCTCCACCTCCATCATCCTTATCGGCCCCGAAGGCGACTTTACTTCCAACGAAATTCAACAGGCTCTCAGTAAGGATTACCTTCCCGTTTCTCTTGGGAGCACACGTTTGAGAACGGAAACCGCGGGCATTGTAGCAGCAGTGTTATTGGTTTCTGGTTTGTAGTTCCGGCTGCGCTGCGCTTGCCAGGTGCTTAACCGCCAAGACGCCAAGGCGCGAGGAATTCACGCAAACTCGCAAAGAAACAAAGTAATGGAAGCCTTCGGTGGTCGGTCGTCTCTTACCGGTTATCTTTCCCTTGCGTTTTGGCGGTTAGCCATACTTAACCTCAAACTCAATGTGCCATGTCCGAGTCGCGGGGTTCATCCCCCTTGATGATGGGGCTGCGCAGCTCCACGGGCGGAGCAGTCTTTTTGCGTACGCGCATGTTCATCAGCTCCACCAGGAAGGAGAAGGCCATGCCGAAGTACACATAATTCTTCAGGTGCAGGTCGTGTGCCTTTTCACTGTCCCAACCCTCCATGATCAGCACCAGGGAGATCATTACAAGAAAGGAGAGGGCCAGCATTTTCAGCGTGGGATGTTTATGGATGAAGTTGGATATGCGCTGGCTGAAAAGGAACATCACGAACATGGCAATCACTACCGCCACGATCATCACGCTCAGTTGGTTGGCAATGCCCACGGCGGTGATGATGCTGTCGAAGGAGAAGACCATGTCTACCAGCATGATCTGGAAGATGGCGGCGCCAAAGCCTTTTGCCGCCTTGGTAGCGGAATTTTCCAGCGCGGCTTCGTCGCCTTCCAGCTTGTGGTGGATTTCCTTAACTGTTTTATATAAAAGGAAGAGACCGCCTGCCAGCATTACCAGGCTGGCCAGGTCGAAGCCTTTGTCTACTACCGGAAGCGTGAAGATGATGTTTCCTTTTTGGGCGATCAGCCAACTGAGGCAGAAAAGCAGGATCACACGAACCGCTATGCCCGTGATCATCCACAGGCGGCGGGCATTGAGCCGCTTGGAGGGATGCAGCCTGCCCATGATGATGGAAACAAAGATTACGTTGTCAATGCCCAGCACTACTTCCAGCACGGTCAGCGTAAGGAGGCTGATAAGTCCTTGCGCGGTAAATAGGGCTTCAAAATCTAGTCCGTCCATAGTTATATTATTTCGTCAGGTATTTGCAGATTGTTTTTACAATTTTCGGGCCTTCATAGATGAACCCGGTCCACACCTCCACCATAGATGCGCCCGCTGACAGGTGCTTCTGTGCATCTTCGCCGTTAAAGATGCCACCTACGGCAATAACCGGGATGGTGCCACCGGTTTTTTCATTTATATATCTCACGATCTCCACGGCACGTTCTGTAAGCGGCCTTCCGCTGACGCCACCCGCACCGATAGCCTGCAGCTTTCCTGCATCGGTTCTTAATCCTTCCCTGCTGATGGTGGTGTTGGAAGCTACCAGCCCGTCCAGACTGATCTCCTTTGCCAGCCCGATCACATCATCTATTTGTGTAAGGGTAAGATCGGGAGCTATCTTGAGCAGGATCGGCCGCGGCTGTTGCAACCTGCGGTTCTTCTCCTGCAAACGGGTAAGAATATTCCCCAGCGCATCTTTCTCCTGCAACTCCCTTAATCCCGGCGTATTCGGCGAGCTCACATTCACCACGAAAAAATCCACGTAAGGATGAAGAGCCTCGAAGCAAATCTCGTAATCCTTCCAGGCCTCTTCATTGGGAGTAGCTTTATTCTTGCCGATATTGCCTCCAATGAGAAGACGACCGATGACCGATGACCGATCACCGATGACCGATGACCGACGACCGATGACCGATGACCGACGACCGATGACCGATGACCGATGACCGATGACCGATGACCGATCACCGTCAGGCGATTCACGATTGACGATTGACGATTCACGATTCACGTTCCTCCACGCCGCCAGTCTCTCCCTCACCACTTCCACTCCGTCGTTGTTGAAGCCCATGCGGTTGATAAGTGCTTTGTCTTTGGGAAGGCGGAAGAGGCGGGGCTTGTCGTTGCCGGCCTGCGGGCGGGGCGTAACGGTGCCAATTTCCACGAAGCCGAATCCCAGCACTTCCAGTTCGCGCAGGTAACGTGCGTTCTTGTCGAAGCCTGCGCCCAGCCCAACGGGATTGGAGAACCGTAAACCAAGAAGCTCCTTCTGCAATCCTTGGTCCTTACAGGAGAAATAAGAATGCAATCCCCTCCTGATAAACCCTATGGAGCACAAGGCCCTGAGTATGTTCATGGAAAAATAATGCGCCGTCTCCGGCGGCAGAAGAAACAAAAGGCTTCGGATGAGTTGGTACATCGGTTTGCAAAAGTAAGAAAGTCCACGGTCCACAGTCCACGGTCCACAGACGAGTCTTTATTGAGTGAGATGCTTTCGTATGTACCGGTTCTTTTAGCCGCAAGCACGCAAAGAAGCGCATAAGGCTGCAAAGAGAATTCGGTTGTCGGTGGTCACTCGACGGTCATCGTAAAGGATCTGCCACAGTGAACGACCTGCTGTGGACCGTGCACTCTCCATAGTTGTTCATGCAACTAATTTTTCCTAATTTTAATTTCAATCTTTTATATGCAGGAAGCTTATATAGTAGCAGGATACAGAACAGCGGTAGCCAAGGCCAAAAGAGGCGGCTTCCGCTTTTACCGGCCCGATG
>DASWNB010000509.1:0-2398 GCA_036399455.1 Flavisolibacter sp.
ATCGTCAATCGTGAATGGGGTCGTTTGCAGAGGAAGAAGCCTTTCTTTGGCAGCAGCCCCTTTCTAATCTTCAATGCTCAATATTCAATTTTCAAGTGGTCTCCGAATTGGGAACGCACTTGAAAATTGAATATTGAGCATTGAAGATTGAATATTTTCAGAAAAACCAAGCGTCCTACCTTAAGCATCTCCCACCATAAACGACCACATTCAGGATTGACGATTGACGATTCACGCCATTCACCCACTCCATATCTTCCAGCTTTCCTCCGCCTGTATCACCAGCATATCATAACCGTTATGGATTTGGGCGCCGTGTTCGGAACCTTTCTGAAGAAAGAGGGTTTTTTCAGGGTTGTAGATAAGATCGTAGAGGAAGTGCTTGGGGGTGATGTGATCGTAAGGAATGGGCGGGCACTCGTGGATGTTGGGATAGGTGCCCAGGGGTGTGGTGTTGATGATAACCGTGTGCTCCTGGATGATTTCCGGGGTGAGGTCTGCATAGGTGAGGGCGGAGCCTTCGTGAAGCTGGCGGCTGACGACTTTGTAATCGATGCCCAGCTTTTTCAGTACGTGAACGACAGCTAAAGCAGCACCGCCGTTGCCCAGCACGAGGGCTTTTTGGTGCCAGGGCTGAAGGAAGGGAGAAAAGCTTTTTTGGAAGCCGATAGTATCCGTATTAAAGCCGTATAATTTGCCTTGGCTGATGCGGATGCAGTTGCAGGCGCCCATGCCTTCAGGAATGCCTTCGCGGCTGTGAAGGTATGGGAGCACCTGCTGCTTGTAGGGAATGGTTACGTTGAGGCCTTGCAGTTGCGGGTTGGCGCGGAGCAGGTCTTCCAGTTCGTTGATGGAAGTGAGCGGGAAAAGCTCGTAGGCGCAGCCGGTAATCCCTTCCCTGGCAAATTTCTCCGTGAAATATTTCTTTGAGAAGGAATGCGAAAGCGGGTAGCCGATCAGCCCGAACAGCCTTGTCATGCGTTCTCCTTGTCGAGGAACAGGTGGAAGGTATCCCCCCGGAGGCCGATGCGCATGGCTTCAAGCGGGATTACTTCGGAAGGTGCGATGTTGCCCAGGTTTACGTTACAGCCAAGCAGCTCGATAAAATAAAGCTGTTGTGCCTTTTGCGGGGCTTCCCAGATGATCTTTTCGCCGGGTATCTGGGTCAGGATCTCCTGCACCAGGCCTTCACGCACTTCACCGGAGCCGCGGTAGATGCCCACGTTGCCGGCCTCGCGTGCTTCAGCGATCACGTAGGTGGAGCCTGCGTTCAGTTCGGCCCTCATCAGCTCGATCCATTTATAAGGGGGAATGATGTGTGCCGCGTCCTTGCTGCCCACTTCGCTCAAAACGGTGCCGTGCTGCATCAGCTTTTCTATATAGCCGCACTTCTCGGCATGGGGAATGGTGATGGAGCCGTCGCTCACTTCCATATAGCTGATGCCGAAGTTTTTACAAACGGAAATATACTCTTCAAACTGGTTGCGGATAAGAAAGGCCTCAAACAGGGTACCGCCGAAGTAAACTGGTATATCGTAGGAGCGGTACACTTCCAGCTTTTCCTCCAGGTTGGGTGTAACGAAGGAAGTGCCGAAGCCAAGCTTCACTATGTCCACATGCGGGTAGGAAACACTCATGAAATTCTTTGCTTCGTTCACGCTGAGACCCTTGTCCATGACCATGGTAATGCCGCCTGTGCGAGGCTTCTGGTGACGCTCCGGGATTTGAGACAGATTGAAATTCATTATATAGAGATGGCTTTGATTGCGCGCAAAATTAATGGTTTCTTGTTTCTGGTTTATGGTTTAACCGCCAAGGCGCCAAGACGCGAGAATTTACGCAGAGACGCAAAGAAAAGAAGAAAATCTGCAAGTCGTTTGCTGCGGACTACAGGCAGGAAGCGTTAGGCCTTCTTACTCTACTTCATCTTCTTTGCGCCTTAGCGTCTTGGCGGTTAAACCAAAAAATTACTTTCCTTTTTTCTTATAGCGGGCAATCAGGTCCACCACCTGTATGTACTGGAGCACGGAGGGGTTGACCTCTATGAGCTTACGTAACTGGCGGGGCGCCTTGATGAGGGCTTTTTCCAGGTAAAGCAGCGCTTCCTTGGGTTTGCCCAATGCAAAAAGGCAGGCGCTAAGGTAGTAAAGGAATACCGGCTTTTCGCTTGTAAAGGCAAAGGCCTGGAGAACCTGCTCGCGGGCTTCCTCGTAAAACTCTGCCTTGTACAGGCAGCGTATCAGGGCTTCCCAGCCGGAAATGTTTTTGGGACGGGCATTTACGGCCGTGAAGAAGTAGTGAATGGCATCCTTCATTTCATTGAGCTGGAAGCGGCATTCGCCCATCAGCAGGTTGTATTCGGGATTGTTGCGGTGGATCTTGAGGGCGGATTCCAACT
>DASWNB010000510.1:0-1708 GCA_036399455.1 Flavisolibacter sp.
CAATCTCCATTACGGAAATATGGGCCCTCGATTCCTGCTCGTCGTATTCCTCGAAGAAGAGGTAGTTCACTCCTTCCCTTTCCACCAGGAAGGGATCGGCGAGAAAGCGGCCTTTGGGGAGCGGCAGGGGGGTGAACTGCATCTCAGCCAGCTTCTGCGGGTGAAACTTATCGAAGGTGTAGAAAAGGGTGTAGCGTCCGCGGAAGCGGTCCCTGATCTTGTAAGACAGGTATCCCGCCACATTTTTAATAAACATGGCGGCCATGCCTGTACCGGAGGGCAGGGGCAGCGGGCGGCGCGGGCCGGAGTCCGCAGGCGGGTGCGAGGAAAAGAAGCCGGGACCGGCATGGGCCAGCTCCCTCAGCCGGAATACCAGGTAGGAGGCGCTCTTCCAGGCTATGGAGTTGAAGTTATTTTTTACGGAGTAAGGCACCGTAGTGGTGGTTCCCTCGTACAGCGATGCTTCGGCACCGTTCTTCCAGGCCAGCAGGTAGCTGCCGGTGACGGGGCTGCCCCGCATGACCTCGTAAAAAGCGGGAACGGCCGAGTGGCGGAAGCGGCCGTATCCAAATACAACAAACCAAAGCCCGCAGGCGGCGGCCGCCGAAAGGTTTTCGGGATGGCGCCCATCGAAGTGGATGGTATAGAATACGTCGAACTGGTGCTGGCGCAGCAGCTCCAGCTTGTCGCCGGTGAGCAGGAAGACTTCGGTATCGAGGGCCAGGGTGGGCGGGCCGGGAGGCAGGGGCTGAAGGGCGGCGGCATCGGGGGTGCGGCGGAACCACCAGTTCTCGAAGCGGCGGAAGAGCCGGAAGAGGAAGGTTTCACGCGAAGACGCAGGGGGAAAGCCCATGCTGATGTACGTCACATCGCAAAGGTTCTCCTTCATCACTTTCCGGATGGTATGCACATACCAGGCGGGCGCCTGTGCCTGCCTGCTGACAATGAATCCCACCTTTAGTTTCCTGTTCATAAAATGGGTTTACCAGGTATCGAAATCGGCCCCCGTAAGGACGAGGTTGACGCCGGAGTATTCCTGCCGCAGGTAGAGCAGGCAGGAAGGCTCGGTTTTGTATTTTTTGAAATAACGAAGAAAAGCGGGTTGAGGTATGCGGTCGTTCAAATGAAAGGATATGGTATTTAGCCCCATCCGGAAGGCAAGGCGGCGAAGGGAACCGATGGCCTTTTCATCCACAAGGGAATAGTCGCTGAAATCGCCTATCCAAAGCACATCGGTAAGCCTGATCCATGCGGTTACGCGGCCCAGGCGCACGAAAAAGCTGCCCGGTACTTCCTTGTACTCCAGGTAGGCATCGTTGCGCAGCACCCGGGCGTTGCCACCCGGCGAGGGATTGTCAAACGAGGCGGGGCTGTTCATCTTCCAGGGGAGAATGGACAGGCGGGCGGCGGCAAAGTAAAGGGCACGGGTAAGGCGGTGGCGCTGGAGCAGCTTTGAAGCCGGGAAGGTTTTGATGCGCAGCTTCATATCCCACCTGTTAATATCATCTACATGTGTAAAGCCAAAGCTGTTGACAAAGCCGTGGTAGGAAGAGGTATTGGGCTGTGAGAAAACAATGGCCACTCCTTTCCGGCGGCAGGCTTCGTGCACCTGATCTGCCAGGCGGCGGAAGAGGCCTTTGCCGCGGTGGCCTTCGGCGGTAGCCGCATCAATGGACTGGGCTGCCAGTACGGGCTTCTCCCCTATTAA